>JAGCNN010000077.1 GCA_017645925.1 Bacteroidales bacterium | reverse complement strand
GTATTGAACTTGCTGACATCAAGGGTTGAAAGACTACCACAATTGACGAACATGTTTGACATATTCGTTACATTCCCCGTATTGAACTTGCTGACGTCAAGGGCGGCAAGGCCGCTGCAGCCGGAGAACATGAAATACATATTCGTAACCTTTTCTGTATTGAACTTGCTGACGTCAAGGGCGGCAAGGCCGCTGCAGCCGTAGAACATTTCCGACATGTTCGTAACATTTCCCGTATTGAACTTGCTGACGTCAAGGGCGGCAAGACCACTGCAACCGTTGAACATGTATGACATAGACGTAACCTTTTCCGTATTGAACTTGCTGACATCAAGGGTTGAAAGACTACCACAATTGACGAACATGTTTGACATATTCGTTACATTCCCCGTATTGAACTTGCTGACGTCAAGGGCGGTGAGGCTGATACATTGTCTAAACATGCATGACATGTTTGTTACATAATCAGTTTTGAGATACTCTATACCCTCAATAGAAGTCAGTTTATTGCACCCTTCGAACCACTTGTAACAAGTTATCGGCTTGTAATTTGCAAATGATGCATTAAAAACAACTTTTATTATTTCATTTTGATTGACACTGGTACCCCAATTTCCAATTGAAACTAGATATGACGTTCGAGAATACCACGCCGGATCATTACTCCCCCTATTCATTGCATACTTAGTTCCCGTGCGCGTTTCTTTTTGCTTGTCGTAATAGAATGTCAGCGTCGTACCATTAAGGACTGCGTAAGCTTCGTTGTCAGAGAGATAGCCTGGGTTGGAGGCACCGCCGTCGATGTGGGCGTAGGATTTGTCTTTATGTGAGGAGTTATAGGCTGTGCATTGACAGCCGACGAGACTGGTGCAGTCTAAGAACATGTCGGTGCTCGATGTAACTTTATTTGTATTCCATTTATTCGTTACCATAATAGTAACTATTTTGTGGCAACCATTAAACATGGATGACATGTTTTTTACATTGCTTGTATTGAAATTGCTCAAGTCGAGACGCTCGAGTTGGTAACAATTGTAAAACATGTAACTCATATCCTCCACATTCGTTGTCTTGAAATTGCTGCCTAAGGTAAGACTTGGAAGACTGTAACAGTTATAGAACATGTATTTCATATTAGCCACATCATCTGTATGGAGATTGTTGATGTTCTCAATCTCTTTCAGACTATTGAAACCCTGAAACCAATATGCACACGATTTCGGATGAACAGAAGCAAATGATGCGTCAAAAACAACCTTGGTAATCGGCGAGACGTTTTTGCTATTCCACTCAGGCTTATTATTGCCAATATTCAATTCACATGCGTCGTCGGGTTTGACACCATACTTGAATGTCATAGTCTTATTGTCAGAAGAAATTTCGACGTATGGTATTGACGGCTGCGCCACACCCCGCGTTCCTGCCGTCAAAAATATCAGCATTATCATACAAAAAGCAACCAACATGTTGCCTTTCGTCCTACAAAAAATGGTACGATTGTTTTCCATAGTTAAATAATTACATTAGTGGTTGATAACTCGCCCGCAAAGTTAGCAATTATTTAACAAAATTAACAAAAAATTAACGGATTTTTTATGGCAATACAAAAATAAATTTTCCGTTCAAACTACGCCAAAACTTCATAAAAATAGCAAGTTTTGGCGTTCTATGAACGGAAAATATTTTTATAAATCTTTGAATTTCAACATTTTACAGTTTTTCGATTTCTTCGGCGGAAAGACCTGTGTATTTGACAATCAATTCAATAGGCATACCATCTGATTTCATTTGTTTGGCAGTTGCAATGTGAGCATTTTTTTCGCCTTGTGCCATTC
>JAGCNN010000076.1 GCA_017645925.1 Bacteroidales bacterium | reverse complement strand
GGCTTGCGGATTATTACGTTGCCGATTTCATCGACTACAGTTTCGAGACCTAACTTTTCGCCAAATTCCTTAACAAAAGCCACAACTTTTGCTTCGTGCTTCGATGGACGCGGAATCTGTGTCAGTGAATAGAAGTTCTTCCAAACACCCTGTGGATTCAATTTTGTGATTTCACTCATAATTTTATTTGTTTTTTAATTTGTTTGAATTTTTATTTACGGATGGCAAATATAAAAAATATTTCTGAACCGCAAACCTAAAATTAGCTTAAAAAACTTTCCATACAACCTTGCTTTTTCATTTTGATATTTTTTCGCAAAAAAATGTACATATTAATTAAAAAAAACTTACCTTTGTGACTGGATTAACCATAAAAAGTAATATTATGAGAAATATCATTGTAATTTTTGCCTTATTTTTTGGTGCAATTATATATTCAGGATGTACCAAATGCGGCTGCACAGACCCCGATGCAATAAACTATGATAAGTCGGTACAAGAAGACGATGGTTCGTGTGTATATCCCAATTCGAAGATTGTTGGAAAGTACATTTGTACAAGAAAATCAGAATTAGAAAATACAACCGATAATATCGTGCTGGAAATATTTCCTGTGAGAACAAGCAAAAAACTTTTAAGAGCTTGGGATTCTTCATTAGACCAAACATTCCTTATGACCTACGATAATAATGGGAACCTGCGCGACACCGCACTGGCACAAGGCCTTCCTGGATATACGCAACTGCTCCCTGGCCAATACGACGATTTCAAAAGTTTTGCGACATCGGCATACGGAACATACGACAAGTTAAAATCCATACTATTGAATTATAATTGTCATAAATGCACATCATACCTTAGATATACTCCAGAACACTATGTTTATAGTGGAATAAAAATTCAAGATTATTCTACCACATTTGATACGCCAGACTATAGAGAAATATGGACTGGTATATACGAAGGAACAAAATGTAGTGTGTTTTATGTTCCTGACACATCGTATGTTACGACAAGAGATGTTACTTTGGAAGTGTCGCTTACTGACAACGATTCGGTTGTAAGGATTGAAGAAATAACAGACAATCCGGAAGCAATGTTCTATTATGTAAAAACAGACGGTACGCTAAAAAACATTAGGATAAATGTTGGATCTTTTTCCAGCGATAGCCTAATAATTCAAACAGGTAAAACTTATAGTCCAGGAGCTAGCACTAGCATTTCTTACAAATGCAAGAAAAGATAACACTCATCCCCACGAATATCAACCTTTAGCTAACAGATATTGTGCTAAAGAAGTGAAGGCAAAAGTCCAGCAGAAGGCCAGTCAAACAGAAGACCAGTCTAGCGGAAGACCAGCCTATCTGTCTGCAAGACTGCAAGGCTGTCAGACTGTGAGACTGTTAGCCTGTGAGACAGCAAGCCTTCAAGCCCCTTTTCGGCACGGACATTGCAAGACTAATTTTTCATTAAAATAATTTTAAGGTTACAATACCGTTTATAAACGGATAGTTTCGTATATTTGCAGTTTAAATTTTTATGAGATGAAAAAGGTCTTGTTCATTATAATAGCGGTTATCTGTGGCGCACAAGCCGTTACTGCACAGATAAAATGGATGGGCATAGAAGAAGCCATGCGCAAGCAGGACTCGATGCCCAAGACGGTAATGATTGACATGTACACCGACTGGTGCGGATGGTGCAAGAAGATGGATGCCGAAACTTTCAGCAATCCGGATTTGGCGGCTTATATCAATGCCAACTTCTACCCCGTGAAGTTCAATGCCGAAACCACCGACACCATAATGTTCCCCGTAAAGCATACCGACGAGAAAACTGGCGAAAAAGTCACAGAACTCAAGCCATTCATAAATCCGCAAACAGGCAACCGTTCATCACACTTGCTTGCACAGATGCTTCTAAGCGGACGAATGTCGTATCCGTCAACTGTTTTCATCGACTTTGAAGGCAACATTACTCCAATTCCCGGATACATGACGGTGGAAAGTCTTGAGCCAATACTAATATATTTTGCCGAACGCATCAACAAGTACAGTCCATGGGACGAATATATGCAATGCTTCAACGCAGCCTTCCGCCCCGACATAGACACTACCGACAAGTTTGATGGCTCAATCAACTGGATGGACTTCAACAAGGCTGTGGAAAAGATGAAAACTCAGCCGAAAAAACTCCTGCTATACATTTATTCCGACTGGAACACAAGCAGCAAGATAATGCTCGGCGGCTCGTTCAAGGAAAAGAACTTGGCCGACTTCATAAACGAAAACTTCTATGCAGTGAAAATCCCATACGACATTGCTGATACACTTACAATTGCCGGCAAGACATTCGTAAACGAAACCAAACAGGTGCAGCACCCACACCAGATTGTGCTGTCGCTGCTGCACCCCGATTACAGGATTCCTGCTTTTGCAATCTTCGATGAGAAAGCAACCCACCCAATGTTCGTACAAAGGGGATTCTCATCATATTCCACAATCGAAAAACTGCTTACTTATTTCAAAGACGATTTGCAAAACAAAGGCATAGACCTGCAAAAATACTACGATGAATACATATCAACCCTTCAAAACAAAAAATAAGAATAACAAGATGCTTAAAAGATTCATAATACTGCTCATTCCTGCAATTTTTGCCGTATGCGGAGTTTCGGCACAGGTAAACATTGAAATATCACAGGAAAAAATCATTGAAAACGGACAGAAGTTCTACATGCACACCGTTCAGCAGGGACAAACCCTGTACTCCATCTGCAAAGCCTACTCGGTAAAGGAAAAGGATGTGCTGAATGTCAACCCCGAACTGCAATCGGGCACCCTTTCAATTGGTCAGGTCATAAAGATTCCGATTGAAAACGAAATCTCAAAGGACGGCAAATACATAGTTTACACCGTAAAGAAGGGCGAAACCCTTTATTCGCTGCTCAAACGCTTCAACACCACCGAAAAGGAATTCTACGAAGCCAACCCAAAGCTGAGCCGAAACGAAAGCATCAGGGCTGGAGACGAGATTTACTTCCCAGCAAAGGAAAAGAACGAGGAAAGCACAGCCGCAGAAAAAACCGAACCCGAACCCAAGCCCGAAACTGTTGAACAGCCACGCGACGATGCAAAATATATTTACCACACCGTTGCAAAAGGCGAAACCCTCTATAAGATTACTAAGCAGTACGACATTAGCATTGATGACCTTATTGCCGAAAATCCAAGCCTCGAAAGCAGACCTCTCGCAATTGATGAAACAATACGCATACCGCGCAAGCAACCGATAGTTCCACAAAAAGAAGATAACAACGAAACTTACGCAGAAACAGCCGGCAACAACGCACAAGACAACATCAACAATAACGAGTTTGAAGCCGAGAATCCCGACACATTACCATATACCGACAAGAAGGATTTTACCATTGCTCTGCTGATGTCGTTTGAAATAAGCGCAAACATCAAGGACCTTGCAAATCAGGAAAAACGTAATGTTCCACAGAGAATAAGGACTGTAACCGAAAGAGCTGTTGATTTCTACTCAGGATGCCTTGTCGCCTTGGAACAATTCAAGCACGAAGACTTTCATATAACTTTCAAGGCATACGACATTGGCAAGGACAATACCATATTGACAACCATGGTAGAAGAAGGCAAATTAGCCAACGTTGATATGATAATAGGTCCGGCATACAAGAGCCAAGTCGATTACCTCAACTCACTAAATCTTGGTATTCCAATGCTTTTGCCATTTGTCAACGACGAAAACATATTGAAAAGCAACCCCAACAACATAATGCTTAACCCAAGCAAGCAGGACATTCGCAACGAGGTGGCTAAGTACGCCGCACAAATTGGCAACTGCAATGCATTGATAATAAAAGGAACATCAGATGAATCAAAGTCAGTATCAGCAAAATATGCCGAAGCAATGCGCAACGCTGGAGTAGAAAACTCCGAGCTAGTTTTCAACGGTAGCAGCATAGAGGCAATTGGCAGCGCACTGCAAAAAGGAAAGGAAAACCTGATAATCATTACTTTTGAAAACGAAATGGCAATAACAAGAGTGCTTACTCAGGTGTTCAAGCTGTGCAACGACTACAAGATAACCCTCATCGCCGACCCACGCATCATGAACTACGAAAGCATCGACCCGAACTATTATGTAGAAGTGAAATACACCTACTACTCCAACATTTCAATCGACTACAAAAATATTGATGTCAAGGCGTTTATAAGCAAGTTCCACAGTGCATTCCTCTGCGAACCAAACACTGATGCGTACATTGCGGCAGATGCTATTAGCTATTTTGTTCCGCTTATGCAGAAAGCAGGAAAGAATTTTGCAAGCACCATCGACCAGAACTATGTACAGAAAGGAATTGGCGGCAACAGGCAATATGTAAGCTCCAACGAATACAACCCCAAGTCGTTCAGCAACAAGGATGTATATATTTATACCATACAGAATGACTACTCGTTCACAACTGTATATCCGTTGCCAGAAAATACCAACAATAAATAAAAGGTAAAGCTATGGGAGCACTTACAATGACCGTACAACTGCTATTAGCGCTTTCGCTATTAGTAACAATACACGAATTCGGACACTACCTTGCTGCCCGTGCATTTGGGGTAAGAGTCAACAAGTTTTACATTTTCTTCGACTTCCCGATGTTCATTACCGAACCTACTTTTGCATTGTTCAGGGCAAAAAAGGTAAACGGCAAATGGATTTTCAGCTGGTTCAGCCGCAAGGCGCCCAAGGAATACGACGATGACAAAACCACCACCGAATGGGGTATCGGCTACTTCCCGCTTGGCGGCTACTGCGCAATTGACGGAATGGTTGACGAAACCACAAGTTCCGCACAGCTTTCCGAAGAGCCCAAGCCATGGGAATTCAGGACAAAACCAGCATGGCAGCGACTTATAATAATGATTGGCGGTGTAACAATGAACGTAATTGCAGCCGTGCTTATACTTGGATTCTCGCACCTTGCATTCACAAAGTCGTACCTGCCGGTAGAAAATGTGCGCGAAGGCATCTACCCATCCGAATACGGACATTTCCTTGGCTTTGAAGCAGGCGACAAGATTGTTGCAATAAACGGCAGCGACGTGGAACGCTACGAGGATGTATTCTCGGCAAAACTCTTCTTTGCAAACACAATCACAATCGACCGCAACGGCGTCCGCAAGGATATAGAAATTCCCGACACACTGTATTCCTTTATGAAAAACGGAGGAATGTTATTTGACCTATCAAACCACAAAGTGGTAATAGACAGCGTTGTAAAAGGAATGGCAGCAGACGTGGCTGGCATCAAGGCAAACTCACAGCTGCTGAAGATTGACAATGTGGAAATACAAAGTTTCGGACAAATGCGCGATATGCTCGACCACAACCGTGGACGCACATTTGATTTCGTACTTTCCACCAGCGGAGGCGAATACACTGTACCCGTTGAAATTGACAGCACCGGCAAAATCGGTGTTTTTGTAGAACGCCCACAATACGAGACAAGAGACTACACTCTTTCTACTGCAATGAAATATGGTTGGCGCGATGCGATGGAAACACTTTATGCCAACATCAAAGGTTTCGGACTGATATTCAGCGGAAAAGAGAACCCACGCGAAAGCCTGCAGGGACCTATCGGCATAGCCAAAGTTTACGGTCCAACTTGGGACTGGGCACGATTCTGGAAACTTACTGGAATAATATCCATAATCCTAGCTTTCATGAACATCCTGCCAATTCCAGCACTCGACGGCGGACACGTATTCCTACTTACCATCGAAGCCATCACAAGACGCAAACTGCCAAACAAGGCACTCGACATAATACAGAAAATCGGTTTAATAATACTGCTCGCACTGATGATTTTCATAATCTTTAACGACATTCTGAACCTTTTCTAAATGAAACGTATTTTTTCCATATTACTTATCGTAACACTTTCCGTAGCAATGTCATACGGACAGGATTTCAGCGACTACCTAAGCAAATACAACAGGAAGACAAGAATTATAGTAGTGCCATTCGATGAAAGGATATACTTTAACGATGCCACAGCCGAAATTGCAAGGCGCGACGGACTTACCCACGACGAGATAATGGAATTTTTCCGCTACCAGCTAAACCGCTATCTTATAAATTCGCTCAACGATTCGTGCGAAGTGGTTGACCTTCTGAAGAATAACACACGCGAAGACGAAGCCGACATTTCGGGGCTTTACACAACCATGTCATACGAACTTCGGGTGGCAGAATTTGAAATTGACACCGAAAATTTAGGTCCGCTGGCAAAAAAACGCGCCGAAAAATTGGAAGAGGCCAGAAGAAAGCAGCGCGAAGAAGACTTGAAAAACTCGCGTACAACAATGCATAACGGAGAACTCGTCGGTAGCCGCACCAACACCGACGACATGTACCTGCACATAATTATAGGACAGCCCGAAGTGCTGAAGGAAATTGCAACTCGCAGGAATGTGGACTATTTCTTGTTTATCAACCAGTTTGACATAAAAACCGACTATCGCGACCCGTACATAAGCGGACAGCGCAACGTACAGCGGCTCATGCGAGTGCATTTCAGCATTTACAATACCGACGGCGAATTCATCTCTGGCAACTATGCAAGTACAAAAGTGCCAATGTATGAGGACGACAAGGAACGCATCGTCAACCAGTACTTCCCTGAAATTATGCGCCAGATTATAAAAAAGATAAAATTCCATTGATATGAAACTTGTTCTTGCAAGCAACAATAAGCACAAGCTCGAAGAAATGCGTGCCATACTTGGCAGCGACATCGAAATATTGTCCCTGTCGGACATAAACTGCCACGATGAGATTCCAGAAGAACAGGATACCATCGAAGGTAACGCACTGCAAAAAGCCAGATACATCCACGACAAGTACGGTTACGACTGCTTTGCCGACGACACAGGTCTCGAAGTGGAATGCCTCAACGGAGAACCGGGCGTTTACTCGGCTCGCTACGCAGGCGAACATCCGACTTTCGACGACAATATTGCCAAGCTGCTCGCCAACATGAAAGGTCACGAAAACCGCAAGGCAAGGTTCAGGACTGCAATCGCACTTATCCTAAACGGCAAGGAACATATCTTTGAGGGCGAAGTGAAAGGCCACATAATAGAGGAATATCGCGGACACAACGGTTTTGGCTACGACCCTGTATTTCTCCCCGATGGATACTCAGAAACCTTTGCCGAGCTATCTGCCGATATTAAAAACAAAATCAGCCATCGTGGTAATGCCGCAAAAAAAATGGCAGCGTTTCTAAATAACCCCAAGAATGAAGAATAGAATAGAATCCATAATCGCCACACTGGTATTTCTAATAATGTCAATAATCGCATCGGCACAGGTAGCCGTTGGACAATGGCAGGACCATTTCTCGTACAACTATGGCAAGCAACTGATAGTTGTTGATGACGTGGCATACCTAATTTCCGAATGTGGAATTTTAAAGTACGACAGTAATTCTGAAGAAATTGAAAGACTCACTAGGTTAAACGTGCTGTCTGACATTACTCCTAGCGGAATTGCCTACGATGAAAGGACCAAAAGTGTAATTATCGGATATTCAAGCGGAAACATTGATTTTATACGTGGAAACGAAATCATAAACATCAACGACATAAAGAAAAAATCAATAAACAGCAGCAAATCAATAAATTCAATCATCGCTCACGATGGCATAGCATACCTAGGCTGCGATTTCGGTATTGTATGCGTAAACATTGAAAGGCATGAAATCAGCGAAACTTGGTTCATTGGCGACAATGGTTCATACGTACATGTGAACGACATGGACAATCATGGAGACGACCTGTATGTAGCTACCACAATCGGTGTTTTTCATGGAAACATCAACGACAATCTTGTAAATTTTTCCAACTGGCAGGTTCTAACCGATGTTGACAGCTCTTCGCAAAATATATGGATGAAGGGACAAAATTACAATACCCTGAAATGGTTCAACGGGAAATTGCTTGCAAACTACAAGAGTACAACTGCAAACAGCGATAGCATTATGGCATACGATGGAAATTCATGGACACATGTAATGGATAGCTGCAAATCGGTAGCTTCATTGTCGTGTAACGATGAAATGATACTTTGCTCGTCGGGCGGACCTATCTATGCCTACAACTCCGACCTTGAAATGATAGACTTACTGCAGCATTACAAAAGACAATATGAATGGCGGCTGATATATGCGAACAATACGGCAATAGTAGGTGACAAAATCTGGATTGCCGATGGGCTTAAAGGTCTTGGCTGGCTTTTAAACATTGAAGGTAGCGGCGATGTATTGGAAATCAGTTCGCCAAGCAACAATAACGTTTTTCAGATAGCCTCGGCAAAATCGAAGGTCATAGCGGTGCGAGGCGGCTACAAGTCGTCATATACCCCCACATGGACAGTCCCTACAATATACGAATACGAAAACTACGAATGGCGCACACGCACATCGTCTGAAATTCCGGAACTTACGGGGATAAACGACCTTGTGAATGTAACTATAGACCCTAAT
Source organism: Bacteroidales bacterium (assembly GCA_017645925.1). Lineage (GTDB taxonomy): Bacteria > Bacteroidota > Bacteroidia > Bacteroidales > ML635J-15 > Bact-19. The sequence goes on along the minus strand of JAGCNN010000076.1, from coordinate 24,709 downwards.
GACGAATCTCATTTTTTTGTTAGTTCTTGGATGAAAGGTCTTGTCGAATTTCGTGGCAACCAATTCTACAAGCTATACAACAGCGAAAACAGCAGTCTAATGCAAATTGACGGAATAGACTGGGAACGAATAGGCACTACTGTATTCGACAAGGACGGCAACCTGTGGGTAACAAACTCACTCGCGGCCAAATGCATTCATCGTATGGCTCCCGATGGCAAATGGACAGGATACTCATTCTCCGACATGACGCGCAACATAAAATCGCTGTTGGTAACAAGCACCGGTATAAAATGGTTGGTATTAGGGCAATCTGGCGGGTTGTTTGTTTTCGACGACAATGGCACTCCCGAAAATACAACCGATGACAAGTATAAGTTCCTCAGCGTAATGAACGAGGAAGGAGAAGTTGTTAGCAACGACGTATATTCAATAGCCGAGGACAAGAACGGCTACGTATGGGTTGGAACAGCAAAAGGCGTGGTCGTATATTACAATCCGGACAAGGTTTTTGACAACTCCGTAGTGAGAGGACGACAGATTAAAGTCCCGCGCAACGACGGCACCGACAATGCCGACCTGCTACTTGCTGCCGAGGTTGTAACTGCTATCGTTGTTGATGGTGCAAACTGCAAATGGTTTGGAACTCAGAATGGCGGAGCATACTATACCAGTGCCGACGGAATTGAAACCATACACCACTTCAACACCCAGAACAGTCCTATTCCTAGCGACAACATCCTTTCGATAACAGTAGTACCCGAAACAGGAGAAGTTTTTTTCGCTACATCCAAGGGAATTGTTTCGTTTAGAGGCTCTGCAACTGAAGGTACCGACGACTATGAAGAAATATACGCCTTCCCCAATCCCGTAAAATCCAACTACGAAGGTCCAATCACAATAAAAGGTCTTGTTGCAGGCTCCATAGTCAAGATTGCCGATATTGCAGGAAACATCGTATTCGAAGCACGCTCCACAGGCGGGCAAATAGTCTGGGACGGAAAAAACCTAAACGGAAACAAAATTGCTTCAGGCGTCTATGTAGTATTCGCTTCAACCGAAATTGGAGACAAAAAATCAACAACTAAGATTCTATTTTTGAAATAAATAATGTAACAGCACAATGCATTGCGCCGCTACATTGAACCATTGAACTTTAAACAACTTGAAACTTAGAAACGGGCGTTAGCCACATAAACCAAGAAACTTTCCCATGCTCATCCCCACCGAAGCCATAATCCTCAACCGCATCAAATACACCGACAATTCGTTTGTAGTGAATATGTTCAGCGAAGCTTGCGGAAAAATTTCGGTACTGGCAAGGACATCAACCCGCAAAGCAGAACAAAAAGCAAACATTTTTGCTCCACTGAATATTGTACGCACCGAACTTCGTCTAAAGGACACACGCTCGGTACAAGGAATGTCGTACTGCGAACTTGTGAAAAGTCCAACCGCCATCGACAGCGATGTGGTAAGAATCTGCATATCTCAATTCATTGCCGAAGTGATAATGAAAATGGTGAAGGAAGAGGAACAAAATCCCGCACTATACCAATTCTTCAAAAGTACAATCGAGGCAATAGAAGCATCGGACAACAACATAGTAAACCTGCACATAATTTTTCTGAAGGATTTTGCTCGGCATCTTGGTTTCGAGATAACAAACAACTATTGCACCGAAACACCATATTTCAACTCGCGCGAAGGAATGTTCCTGCCGTTTTTTACCTCCGAGGAAGAATCGTTTGACAAGCAGCTAAGCCTAGCCTTCTCAACAATTCTTGGCGCATCGTACGAAACCGGCAACATGAAAATCCCATACGCATACCGCAAGGAAATCATCCGTCAAATGCTTGAATACTACAAGATTCACACCGAAAACCTATCGGAAATAAAGTCGCTTAAAGTGCTGAACGAAGTGTTTGGAAACGACTAGGAATTTGTTCCATTCTTTAGCAGACTGTAATAAATACTAACATTGAATTATTAATAAAGAAAATAATACATTCGCTTAAAAAGGGGCACTAATCCCTCGCCAGAATCAGTATAGTCTCTTCCATAATATTTATAATCCCCAACCTTTTTATATTTTTCACCAAAACAATGCCCCATAACATATTCTACCCGTTCTTCCACATAAGCTAATATATCCCGACTATTATAATTATTTATTGTACAAACAACAAGATCCCTATATGGCAAGATTTCATAGTAATAATTGCATAAACATTTTGGTAGAATATAATTTCCAAAATCCTTAGCAGAATACAACATACGATAAACAGTACTAGCATCGCCTTGGATGTAAAGAATATAGAAGGGTTCCTCATCTTTTCTGCACCAACCAGTCAATGCCGATTGCTTGATAACAGGTTTGCTTTTATTCTTAATGTACCTCGAACCATTATGAACATAACAAGTCTTCTTAAAGCCAAAATCCTCCAATTGACGATACATTCTTTCCGTTTCTTCAAAAAAATCGCTGCCATAAAACACAATATCAACATATACATATAATTTATACTGATTGCCAAATGCCATTACTGGTGTCAAATCAATATCACAACAATAATAGTATAAACTATTAGCTAATATTTCGCGATCCACATCATCGGAGATTCCCTCAGTAACAATATGAACTATTCTTTCCTTAATATCCATTGCAAAATTATTTTCTGCAAAATTACATTTTCCTTTGACTTCTACAACGTTAAACTTTGAATTGTTAAACGTTAAACATTGAACCAGAAACGAGAAACATGGAAACCAGAAACATGAAACTTAGAAACGGCGCAGCCATTCAAACGGGCGTTAGCCCATAGAAACATGAAACGCAGAAACGGCGTAGCCCACCATCTTGTACAATCGCGTCATGGCGCGATTCAACATATTAACAACGAATAATGAACAAATAATTTTCATGGCGATAAAATAAATATCAAACTTTTACGTTATTTGCATTATATATTGCGACGTATGACGAAACGAAGTTTACTATATACTGCACTGATTGTCATAGTATTGGCATTTACACTAACTCCAAGCAAAATATGGAGTCAGACAACCTTGCAGTTAAAAATTTCGCCAATAGGTTTCCATTTCTTCAACGAGCCCAACAAAAAACTTTACGAAAACAAGATAGACTCAAATGCAACTTTCGTACTTGAACCCTGCGTAATATTGGGCGTTGAAACCTACCTTGTAAGCGACATTCTTTGCTTCAGAGCCAACTTTGGAGGACTAAGCGACGCCATTTCAAAACCAGGACTTTTCCTGCAAGCCGGACTGAAAGTCAGGATGTTTCAGATTTATCGCAATTCGCTTAGCTTTGGAGCCGGACTTATGCTATACGGACATGAATGTTGGAATACTGTGCCAAACTATCAGGAAGTGCGCGGATGGAAGCAAAACGGCAGCTGGGAATACTCTGTTGGCTTCCTCGCCGACCTTGAATACGCCATCTTCCTCAACGACAAGAGCGACCTTATGTTCAACATTACATACGGTTATCAGAAAAAAACTTTCAACTTTACAATAGGATACAGATATTGGCTGTCTTCCATCATCAAGCACCCGATAAAGTGCGGAAGCTGCCCGTTCACAAAAACAAATAATTCATGGAAAAAGTAGAAGAGACAAAAGCAAAGAGGATTTTTGACCTCCTTGACATATATAATAATGAACATGCTGACCTCGAGGTGGCATTTGCCCACAAGGACAAGGGCGAATGGATAAAATACACTCCAGCCGACTACAGCAAATACTCGCACCTTTGCGCATGCGCGCTCATTAACGCAGGAATGCAAAAGGGCGACAAGATTATAAGCATTTCGCAAAACTTGCCGCACTGGAATATCCTCGACATGGGAATCTCAATGGCAGGTTTGGTGCATGTTCCTGTTTATCCCACACTTAACAATGTGGAACTTGAATTCATCATGCGCAACTGCGAAGCAAAGATGGTCTTTGTGTCGAATGCAAGGCTCTACGCAAAAGCAAAACAGGTAATTGAAAACCTTGAGGTAAAACCGCGCATCTATACATTTACAGACGTTCCCGAAGCCGACAACTGGACAAGCCTGATGATTGACCTCAAGGACAAGGAAGCTGAACTTTTGAAAATAATTGAAGAAAGGAAAAAGGAAATCAGCGAGGATGATGTTTTTTCACTCGTTTATACCTCTGGAACAACAGGCAATCCTAAAGGCGTAATGCTGTCGCATAAGAATATCCTTTCAAATTCATATGGTGTAAGGGAAATAATTCCAGCGGTTTACAAGCAAAGAGCCGTAAGTTTCCTGCCGCTTTGCCACATCTACGAACGAATGATGAACTACGCCTTCCAGATAAAAGGCATCTCGATTTACTACGCAGAAAGCCTCGGCACCATCATGCGCGATGTGCAGGACGTAAAACCGCACATTTTCAATACAGTACCACGTGTGCTTGAAAAGTTCTACGACAAGATTGTGTCGATGGGAAAGGATATGACACCTTTCAAGAAGCATATCTTCAACTGGTCGCTAAAGGTTGGCAGCAAGTTCGATGTTCGCAACAACAATTCGGCTTTCTACAGGTTCCGACTCAACATTGCACGCAAGCTTGTTTTCAAAAAATGGCAGGAAGCATTCGGTGGAAACTTGATTGTCATTGTTGCAGGAGGTTCATCGCTTAGCCTAAATATATGCAAGCTGTTTGCTGCTGCCGACCTTAAGGTGTGTGAAGGCTACGGTCTTACCGAAACTTCGCCAGTAATAGCCGTAAACTGGCCAGCTTGGGACAAGTCGATGCTGGGAACTGTAGGACCAATTCTCGAAGGTGTTACCGTTAAAATTGATGAAGACGGCGAGATACTTGCAAAAGGTCCTAACATAATGAAGGGCTACTACAATAACGAGGAAGCTACTCGTCAGGTAATTGATGAGGACGGATGGTTCCACACCGGCGACATTGGCGAACTTGTCGATGGCAAGTTCCTCAAGATTACCGACCGCAAGAAGGAAATATTCAAGATGTCGAATGGTAAGTACATCGCCCCACAGGTCATTGAAAATAAACTCAAAACCTCAAACTTTGTGGAACAGGTGATGATTATTGGCGAGAATGAGAAATTTGCAAGCGCACTTATTTCGCCCGACTTCAACTACCTGCACTTCTATGCTTCGAAGCACAAGATTCATTATCGCGACAATATTGAGCTTATAAAGGATCCGAATGTCATCAAAAAGTATCAGGCTGAAATTGACAAGCTTAACGCTACCTTGAGCGAATACGAGTGCATAAAGCGGTTCCGCCTTGTACATGAAGAGTGGTCACAGGATACGGGCGAACTCTCCCCCACCCTAAAACTCAAACGAAATGTCATAAAGAAGAAGTACGCTTCGATAATTGACGAGATATACATGCATCAGGATGAACAACAAGGACCTGTAAACCCCAATGCTATCATCGGAAAAATTACCGACAGCATGAAGAAACTTGTCAACATCGGCAGCTCAAAACATTAATATAGCTTACGCATGGAAGAGTTTATCAGCCTCATTGCCAAAAGCCTCGAAGCGAACACTTTCGTCAAGATTACCTTGTCGTCGCCAATACGCAAGGACATTGAAATACGCAATATCTACATCAAGCAGGTGGAAATAAAGTGTGAACGAAAACTCAGTTTCACCTATCGCTACCAGAAGCGCGACATTGTAAAGAATTTTGCAATTGGCGAGGGCATCGACAACATTCGCGCACATATATGCTCGGAATACAGGTTTGCAACGCTTTTTACCATTAATGGTGACTTTGTTTTACAACACAACGGCAACCACTTCAAGATGAAACAGCAGGAAGCCAGCATTACCGAGCTTCCATCGCTAAGTCACGACCGCAGTAAAAACCGAAAACTGGAAGCTTCTTCTGGGAAAAAATATCTCCACCTTCTTGGAATAACCGACGCAAACGGTAACGTAAACCCGAAGTCGCAGGACAAGTTCAAGCAAATCACTCACTACATTGAAATACTTAGCAGTCACATTGATACACTTCCCACCAATCGCACCATAACGGTTGCCGACATGGGAAGCGGCAAGGGCTACCTTACTTTTGCACTCTACGACTACCTTGCAAATTCGTTAAAGTGCAAAGCCGATGTTACTGGCGTGGAAATACGCCACGACATGGTGGAACTTTGCAACAAGTTTGCTGCCGAATCGGGCTTTGATGGACTGCATTTTGCCGAAAGCGCAATTGACAGCTACAATGCCGAAAAACTTGATATGCTTATCGCACTTCATGCATGCAACACTGCTACCGATGATGCTCTTGCAAAAGGCGTTTACGCTGGAGCACAGGTCATTGTCGCCGCACCATGTTGCCAGCACCAGATACGCAACGAAATGGAAAACGGAACGCCAAACGAGATTTTGTCGCCTATACTCAAACACGGTATCTTCATGGAAAGGCAGGCTGAACTCGTAACCGACAGCATCAGGGTTCTGTTCCTGCAATATCATGGTTACAAGACAAATGTAGTTGAATTCATTTCCGATGCTCACACCCACAAGAATGTAATGATAATTGCAACAAAATCAACCATCTCAGACGAGCAGAAGCGCAAGATACTAACGCAGTTGGAGGCTCTAAAAACGTTCTTCGGCATAAAACAACACTACATCGAAACAAAATGGCAGAAATAAAAGCAATAGTTTACGAATCAAACACTGGATTCACAAAGAAATACGCCGAACTTTTATCAGAAGAGTTGGAAAAGTTGTCACCGGACAAAAAAAAAATTCCTGCTATACCAGTTACCGACAACTCTATGATTTTCGGAGAACGTGAACCTGTGATTTTCCTCGGCTGGATATGCGCAGGAAAAATTAACGGGATACGCATGGCACGACTGAAATACAACCCAGTAATAATAGCCGGCGTAGGCATGACTTTGCCAAGCGAACTATACGCCTACCGACTTGCCCAGCAAAACAACATTGATGTACCATTTTTTTACCTGCAAGGTGGAATTCACCGCGAAAAACTGAAAGGTTTCTATAAGTTGATGTTCAATTTGGGAGTACGTCCTTTGCTTAGAAAAGCAGAAAAAGGCAGATCCCAACTTTCTGAAGGCAAAAAACGTTTGGTTGACCTGATAAAAAACGGAGGTGAATTTGTTGACAGTAAAAATCTTGATGATATTGTAGCTATGTACAAGAAAATCAGCGAAGTCTTGAAAGATGAATAAAAAAAACGCCCTATAGGAACGCCAAGTTTATTATCCCTACCACGACAAGATAGCGCACAAACTTGCCAACAAACATAAGCCCCGTTGTAATGTACGGATTCATCCTTATAAAGCCCATTGCTATTGCAATCAAGTCGCCTATTATGGGTAGCCATGTGAAAAGAGCAGCAATATAGCCGTAATGCTCAACCTTCTTGTGGGCTTTTTCAATTTTTTCGCGTTTTACCCTGAAATATTTCTCCAGCCATTCCCACTTGCACAGCCACCCCATTCCAAAGCTTATCATTCCACCCAAGGTGTTGCCTATGCTTGCAACAATAACGACCACCCACACATTGTATCCTAGCAACGATGCGCCCGATACCAGTGCTTCTGACGAGAATGGTACAATAGTCGCCGAAAGGACACAGCCGAGAAACAAGCCAAATAGTCCGAGTTTTTCAAGCATAGCGAAAAAAATGTTCGGGACGACTAATCGTCCCGAACAATATGATAGTTAGTTGCTTTTAGTAACCGTATGAAGCACCGTCGAAGCAATGTAGGCAGAGTTGCTCACGTGGAAGTCCCACTGCATCGCAAACGGTTTGCAGGGTGTTGAACTTTAGCGTGTCAACTCCAACGCGCTGACGAATCATCTCGACCATCTTTGCATACTGCTGCGAAGTTTCATCCTTGTAGGCTTCAAGGTTGCGGATATGTCCGCCTTCCAATTCCTCGATACAGCGGCGAGCGATGAGTTCCATGTCGGTCTTCGATGCCGAGAAGTTCAAGAATTCGCATCCGTGAACCAGCGGCGGGCAGCTTATACGTACATGCACGCGCTTAACTCCGCAGTCGTACAGCATCTTAACGTTGTCGCGCAATTGTGTGCCACGAACAATCGAATCATCGCAGAAAACAGCTTCCTTGCCTTCAAGAACCTTGCGGTTTGGAATAAGTTTCATCTTTGCAACAAGGTTTCTTGTTTCTTGGTTTACAGGCATGAAGCTACGCGACCAAGTAGGAGTGTATTTTGCAACACCACGTTTGTACGGAATGCCAGCTCCAGAAGCGTAACCAAGAGCCATGCCTATGCCCGAATCAGGAATTGCCGATACGAAATCAGCCTTGATGTCGTCCTTTTTGCCCATGGCCTCGCCAAGTTTATAGCGAACTTCCTCTGCGTTGATGCCTTCGTATTCCACGCATGGAAAACCATAGTATATCCACAGGAACGAGCAAATTTGCATCTTGTTGCTCGGAGCAAGCATCTGTTCTATACCATTTGGTGTAACCTTTACTATTTCGCCCGGACCAATGAAGCGGGTTGTGTTGTAGTCGAGGTTCAGGTAGCTGTGGCTTTCGGAAGCAATGGCGTAGCTTGTGCCTTTGCGACCGATTACAAGCGGAGTACGTCCGTATAAGTCACGTGCAGCAATAACACCTTCGGGTGTGAGAATCAACATGCTGCAACTTCCCTTAATGTGGCGGTAAACATTCTGTATTCCGTCGGTGAAGTCCTTGCCCTGAGTAATAAGCAGCGCAACAAGTTCGGTAGGGTTGGTTGTTCCCATGCTCATTTCGGTAAACTGCTGGCTCATCGACAGGCATTTTTGCTCCAATTCAGGAATGTTGTTGATTTTCGACACGGTAACAATCGCAAATCGTCCGAGGTGCGAGTTCACCACTATTGGCTGTGATTCGGTGTCGCTAATGACGCCGATGCCAAGGTTGCCGGCCATCTCGTGGAGGTCGTCGGTGAACTTTGTCCTGAAGTAGGAGTTCTGGATGCTGTGGATGTTACGGTGGAATTTACCGTTTTCTTCGACTGTGCTAATACCAGCACGCTTTGTTCCCATGTGGGAATGATAGTCTGTTCCGTAGAAAAGGTCTGTTATACAGGCTTCTCTCGAAACGACTCCAAATAGTCCGCTCATTTAAGTAGTTTTTAAGGTTAATTTTGAAGCAAAAATACAATATTAATTAGGAAAATCAAGTTGCGAATTTGCAAAAAATATGAACAATTTGGGCTTGTAGAAGTTAATTTTTCAACTTTTTCGCGCAAAAAGACATCTAATCTATATTATCAGTGTCCGCTAAAGTCCCAGTCTGTCATTACTTGCTACGCTGCGTGCGCTAAAGGGTCCGAAAAGTAGAACGAACAGCATAAGGAACGTTGCTTGTGAGTTCACTTGTCCGGAACGTTGCTTGCAACCTCACGAAGTAATCTGTTCTCTAATAATGCGTTAACAGATTTCAGACAGCAGTCTTCACAACGCTCCCCGTTCCGTATCGCGTGTTACGACTAGCTTCCGAAATGACAAGCCACTTTATTGTATTGTCATATAAACGCTTGACAACATTGCAATTATGTGTATTATCCTACTTTTAGCGGACACTAATAATTCTATATACTCAGCATTGTAAACAAATATTACCACACCTACTCGTTACAACAAAATTTGCATCATCCCCCATACAATCCAAAACTTTCTACGTCATGAATTTTCCATGAATCACTTGCGTTTAAACAAAAAAAGAACCTCGTTAAAGGTTCTTTTTTGTCGTACTTAAAAATATCTCTTAGAAGAATTTAGCTCTTCTGTCGTCCATCTTTATGATTTTGGTAACGGCATTGTTCATACGTCCTAAGTAATTTCTAGACATATCCATCATCTTTGCCAACTTGTCGTTCTCAAAATCCTGTTTTTCTGGAGCAGCATTCTTCTTTACCACCTTTATTACATATACACCGTTGTTACCATCTATAGGAGCAGAAAGCGCATTTACTTCGCTGCATGATGCCACTGCATTAACTTTTGGCTCGATAAATCCAAGACCTGGCAACGAGAAACTTGCAAAGTTAATGTTGGTAAGAATGTCGGTTCTAGCGCCAAACTTCTGAGCGATTTCATCAATGCTAATTCCGTTCATTTCTGCCATCATCTTTTCAGCCTTCTTCTGCTTTATTACTTCAGGTTCGATTTCTGCCTTTTTGTCCTCAAATGGAGTAAAACCTTTTTCACGAATCTTTGTAAGCTTTACAACAAGGAACTTATCACGTGCAGAACTTTCAAATACAGTTGAAACATCACCCACTTTTCTTTCTTCATCGAAAGTCCAACGTACAATTTCTCTTCCGTTGTCGATACCTGGGATTACATTGTCATTCATATCTGTAATTCTGGTAACTGTTCTTGGGCTAAGACCAAGGTCAGTTGCACACTTGTCAAAATCTTCGGCATTAACGCTAGTTGCGTAGAACTTGTTCGAAGCCTGAAATGCAGCCTCGTATGTTTTATCCGAGAATTTGATTTCCTGGTCGAGAATAGCAAGTTTCACTTTTCTAACCGGCTTTGTTTGTGAGTTAATCTTAATGATGTGTACACCATACTGCGACTCAACAACTTGGATTGTTCCTGCTGCGTTAGCAAAGCAAGCATCATTGAATTCAGGAACCATTGTGCCTTCTGTAAAATCACCAAGATTTCCGCCATCGTTCTTTGAACCCGGGTCTTGTGAAAATTCTACAGCCATTGCTGCAAATGTTGCCGAGTCAGCCTTTGTGTTCCTGAGTACATCTGCAAGGCTGTCTGCTGTAGCCTTACACATTTCCTTTGTGATGCTGTCGTGCGGCATAAGAAGAATGTGCGAAGCGTTAACAGAATCAGGTCTGTTGGCAACTTCAAGTATTCTAGCGCAAATAAAATAATTGTCAGACTTTACAACTTCCGATGTTGTTCCTGCTTCTGCGTTAAAGAACTCTTCGTCGAAGCCAATGGTTTCAACCTCCTTCTGGTTGATGAAGAAGTCGTCCCTATACATACGTCTATCTTCAGGACGGCTGTTGCTGCTGTTTACTTGTGCAAATTGCAGGAAATTATCTTCAAGAGCAACCATTTCGGTACGAAGTCCTCCGGTGCTCTGCTTTATTTCGTTGATATCGCTCTCTGAAGGTTCAATGTTAAACACAACATATTCTATATCTCTGTTGTTCTTGTCTTCGATATAATTTTTCTTGTGCTTGGTGTAGTATGCCATCAAATCATTATCCGTAACAGTAACATCCTCGTCCTTTATTGATGAATAGTCGCGGAATGCATATTCGAAGTCAAATGTGTTGGTCTGGTCTTCGTAGTACATCTTGGCCAATGCTGTTGGTGTATAGAAACCTTTCGACACCATATTTCCATACTTCGAGCTTATCTGCTCTTCCTTTATTGCTTTCTTCCAATAGTCGGCAATAACTTTGTAATTTGGATCATCATCTGCATTGTCAAAGAAGTTTTTAGCACCCTTTGTGTCATATTCTCCATTTTCGTTTTTCTGCAGACCAAAATTCTGGACTACGATATTATGTGCGTGAGTAGGACCATAAAGCAAGTCTTCAAGTTCCTCATCGCTGATGCCTATTCCAACCTCATCGTAGTATTTGTTCCAAACATACGTATTAAGCACGTCATTCCAAGCACTTTCCTTTAGGCTTCTTTCTACATTGGCATCAATTGCTCTGCCCTGCTGTGCAATTTCGTAGAATGTGCGGTGCAGGTTATAGTTGGCAACCCACTCACCGTATTCAACCTTCGAGCCGTTTATCTTTGCAATAACCGAATCGTCACCGCGACCAATACGTCCTGAACTGAGGAAGTCGCCCAAAAGGAAAGCTAAAAGAGCTATACCTACAATAACGATTACCAAAACTCCACATTTCTCTCTAATGTTCTGTAATACTGCCATTACTTTAAATGTTTAAAATTAGTCTTACAATAAAAAAATTTTTGGGTGCAAAGATAGTAATAAATATTATTTGGCACAATCAAAAAAAATAAAAATGATTTTTAATAGTTTGCAGACAAAATTGCCCATAAGGAACAATGACTTGAATGCACAATACCGCCATACAAGAAACAAGAATTTAGAACCAATCATCAAATCATTGAACAATAAAATCCTTACCTTTGCGCTAAAATTATTTTGATGTACAATTTGGTTGTTGATGCAGGTAACACATCGTTGAAGATGTTCCTGTTTGATAATGGAAAAATAGCGCACGACCTAAAATGCAGGGAAGTTTCCGATTTGCTTCCTGCACTTCAAAGCATTGTGCAGCTCAACAAAATCGACCGCTGCATAGTGTCATCGGTAAGTGTGCCACAAAGCGAGATTGCCGATATTTTTCGTCCATTCTTCCCAGTCCTTGAATTTTCACACCTTCTAAAGTTCCCTATTATAATAAGGTATGCCACTCCCGAAACTCTGGGAAGCGACCGCGTGGCTGCTGTAGTAGGCGCAGTTGTACGATATCCAGGTCGGAATGTGCTTGTGATTGACTCGGGCACAGCTATAACTTACGACATCGTTACCGACAAAGGAGAATATCTCGGAGGAAACATTTCGGTCGGATTGAATACAAGGTTTCGCGCATTGCACAATTTTACAGGAAAACTTCCGTTATTGCAAACGGACAAAAGCCTTGACGGATTGTTCGGCACAAACACCACAGAGGCCTTAACCATTGGTATTCAAAACGGTATGCTCTACGAGATAGAAGGTATTGTGAAAGAATTTGCTCGCCGGTACAATGACCTGCTGGTTGTTTTTACAGGTGGTGATAGCATTTTCTTTGAAAACCGAATAAAATTTAATAATTTTGCAGAGCCATATTTGGTGGCTTTTGGATTGAATGAAATATTGGAATTTAATGTCTAAACGATTATTGTTGTTGACGATAGCCTTGGTACTGACCTTGCTCTCATTTTCTCAGGGACAAGTCGGTTCTCCGTATTCTCGCTACGGTGTCGGCGATGTCAATGCAAATTCGCAGGCCCGCAACTCGGCAATGGGTGGTGTTGGATATGCTACCCCATACATGGACGACGTAAACTACAAAAGTCCTGCAAGCATTGGTGAAATAGATACGCTTACCTTCATTTTCAACTTTGGTTTTGATGCAGGTCTGCGCAAATATTCAATTTCTAATCCGCCTACGTCAAAGCTGAAAAGTGATGCCGAACTGTCGCAGATTGCAGTTGGATTTGCTTGTGCCAAGTGGTGGAAGATGGCTCTTGGAATAACCCCGTACAGTAATGTTGGATATTCAATATATTCTGCCGACAATTCGTTTGACATTGACAAAAATTACGTTTACGCCGGCGATGGCGGACTTAACAAGGTGTTTTTCTACAATGCTTTCAATCCTATCAATGATTTGAGCTTGGGCGTAGGCGTGTCCTACCTTTTCGGGAAAATATACCATTCAAATGCAATAATGTTTGTTGATGACTCTACTGGCATGTACATCAATTCGTTCTGCCAAAAGACATTCAAGATTTCCGATGTTACTTTTGATGTGGGACTGAAGTACAACATCCACATTGGCGACGACAATTTGCGGCTAGGAGCCTACTACGCATACAATCGCGAACTTAGTGCAAAGCAGTCAACTTTGGTTTACAACACACTTGCAAGTGCTGCTACAACTGTTATCGATACAATAAATCAGGTTAATGATGTTAAGGGCAAGATTGGTTTGCCGCATACGGTTGGCTTTGGAATTTGCTATACATATAAGTCCAAGTTGTCATTGGCGGCAGATTTCACTTTGCAGAACTGGACTGGCAGCAAGTTTTTTGGAGAATGCGACTCACTTGACAATAGTTTCGGCATTGCATTGGGTGGCGAATATACGCCAAACAAGTTTACCCCAAAGAATTTATGGCAATCGTCGTCCTATCGTATGGGACTGTATTTCAACAAGTCATACATAAATATGGACAGCGGAAAACTATCCGTTCCCGATTATGGCATTACTTTTGGAGTTGGGCTTAAGCCGCGTCATGGAAAGACCGTATTCAACTTATCTTTCCAGATTGGGCAAAGAGGTTCATTGAAAAACGATTTGGTAAAGGAAAATTACTTTACTTTGGGCGTCAACTTTAGTTTGGTTGACCGTTGGTTTGTAAAAAGTAGAATTGATTAAATTATATAACTATGAAAGTCAGGACTTTAATATTGATGATGGTAGCGGGAATGATTTTTTCCGCTGGTGTGTTTGCACAGGATGATTTCACTGTTAATATGTCAACCTATACGGAGTTCTACAACCAGAAGAACTACAAGGATGCTTATCCTACATGGAAATGGTGCTTCGACAATTGTGATGACAAGGTTGCTGAAAAAACCACCAAGAATGTTTTCATACAGGGACCAACAATCCTCGAAAATGTTATAGCAATGAGGGAAGGTGCTGCTCGCGAAGCTGCAATTGATACACTTCTTCTGATTTATGACAAGAGAATACAATTGTATGGTCAAGAAGGTACATATCTCGGCTCAAAGGCTATAATGTTGAATAAGTATCGTCCTCAGAATTATGTTGAGGTTTATGAAATGCTTGTTCGCACTTATGAGGTAGCTGGTAAATCCACAGCATACGGCGTATTGAAGCTGTATATGGTTGTCGCCTTGAACAGATACAACAAGGAGGAAATCACAAAGGAGACAATGGTAAATATTTATTCTGCTATTTCGGATGCACTTGCCGAACAGATGGAAAAGGAAACCAAAGATGACAAGAAAGCTAAGATAGAAGATGCCGCAAAGGCTGTTGAGGAATTGTTTGTTAATAGCTCGGCTGCCGACTGCAAGTCAATAATCGATGTGTTCTCGCCAAAATTCGAGGCCGACCCAACGAATGTTGAGCTTGCAAAGAAAATTGTCAACTTGTTAAGAAAAGGCAACAGCGACGAATGCAAACTTTCCGACTTGTATATGCGTGCAGCAATCGTGATGTACGAAAACGAAAAGAGTTCAGCAGCTGCCCATGCAATAGGTCAGGCTTATTTCAAGCGTGGTGAATCGGCAAAGGCAGAGCAATATTATACCGAAGCAATATCTTTGGAAGAAGAAAATGCGAAGAAGGCTGACATGTACTACGAACTTGGATTGTTGTATTTCACAGGAATGAACAACTACGCAAAGGCTCGTCAGGCTGCACGTAATGCCCTTTCGGCTGATCCTAACTGCGGAAAAGCATATATGCTGATAGGCAAGGTTTATGCTGCCGGCGGCAAGGACTGTGGAGAAGACGCATTCCAGAAGAAATGCCTCTATTGGCTAGTTGTTGACCAGTTCCAGAAGGCAAAGAGTGTAGATCCGTCGGTTGCCAGTGAAGCCAACCAGCTCATTGCAAGATATTCGGAACACTTCCCGTCAGAAAACGATGCTTTCTGGGTTGATATGAAGGCTGGACAAACCGTAACAATCGGCTGCTGGATTAACGAAACAACTACTGCAAGGTTTATTAAGTAGTGTCCGGTTTAAAGAAAATACTAATCAAGATAAATATCGTGCTTGCAATTATTGCAAGTGCGATATTTGTTTCATGCAAAAACGATATTGACACTGTAAACCTGTTGACATCAAGGACAAATATGCCTACATTCTCTGTTTTCGGATTCGAGACCGTGTATAGCGATTCGGGACGGGTAATGGTGGAACTGAAGGCAAAGGACATGTCAAGGTACGAAGGCAAAAACTTGAAGTACGATGAGTACCGTTATGGACTGAATGTCAGATTCTTTGACTTGGACGGTTCTGTAACAGCCACGTTGAAGTGTTCGTATGCTAGGTTTCTTATCGACAAGGAATTGTGGGAAATAAAGTCGGATGTGGAGATTGACAATATAAGCAGAGGAGAAAAAATAAATACGGAACTACTTTATTGGGACATGAACAAGGAACTGGTTTATTCTGATAAGTTTGTGAAGATTACCACCGAAGATGAAATATTGACAGGAGATGGCTTTGAGTCGAACCAGGATTTTTCGGAATGGAAGATATTGAAGCCAGCGGGAATAATAAGTATAAAGGATGAATAAGAAAAGGATTTTTTTGATTGTAATTGAGTGCCTGTGGCTTGCAATGGCGATTTTCTGCCTTGTAGCAGGCATATACTACCAAACCAAGCTTGATGGTGAATCGAACAAGATGATATGGATTATCTACGCGATGGCTATAATTAGCGCCGGAATGTTCGTCATGCGATTCATGCAGCGCAGAAATGATGAACGGCGAGAAAAAAGGCGTAACGGAGAAAAATAATGGCGAACTGGATAATCATAGTGCTTGCGCTTGTTCTTTCCGCCTTCTTTTCGGGAATGGAGATAGCTTTTGTTACATCCAACAAGCTTAAACTTGAGATTGCAACCAAAAAGGACGGTTTTAATTCTAGAGTTCTTGCGTTGATAACAAAGGATTCTTCGCAGTACATATCCACAATGCTTGTCGGGAACAACCTCGTCAATGTAGTTTACAGTATTTTCTTGGCCAAGGTGCTGGCAGAACCGCTTGCTCATTTGAATAACGAAATGCTTATTCTTCTGCTGCAAACAATAATAGCAACGGTAATTGTGCTTTTCGTTGCAGAATTTCTTCCGAAAACATTGTTTAGGATATTGAGCGATTCAGCATTGAAGACTTTCGCAGTGCCAGTGGCATTCTTCTATTTCCTGTTCTATCCGATAGTGGTAATTTCGGTGTGGATTGCACGGCTGATAACACGAATCTTTGGCGTTAGGATAGACGACCATCAGAAAGACAACATGTTTAGCAAGGTTGACATTGAGGATATTATAGACAACAGCACCGATTTTTCATCTTCCGCCAAGTCGGCACAGGAACTTAAGATTTTTCAGAACGCGATGGACTTCTCGTCGATAAAGTTGCGTGAGTGCATTATTCCGCGAAACAAGATTCTTGCCGTGCAGGTAAACGATTCGGTAGAGGATGTACGCAAGATGTTTGTTGAAACTGGACATTCCAACCTACTGGTTTATAAGGAGAATGTAGATGATATTATCGGCTACGTAAACATAAAGGACATTTTCAAGAATCCGCAGAAGCTTCGCAATATAATGCGCCAGATACTTGTTGTTCCCGAAACAATGTCGGCAAAGAAGTTGTTTGGTCGCCTCATTACTACAAACCGAAGCATAGCCGTGGTAGTTGACGAGTTTGGAAGCACCTGCGGCATCGTTACTGTTGAAGACATTCTGGAGGAGATTTTTGGAGAGTTCGAGGACGAACATGACTTACATGAGCTTTCGGTAATTGTCAACAAGGACGGAAACTACATAATGTCGGGGTTGGAAGATGTAGAGACATTCAACGAGGAATATGGATATTCGCTGACAGAATCCGATGAGTATGAGACAATTGCTGGCTATATTATGTATTTCTCAGGCAATTTTCCAAAGACGGGCGAGATTGTTACGATAGTTGACAATGACGAGACTTATCGTTTCAGGATACTGGAGATAAAAGGAACAAAAATCGTAAAGGTGATGCTTTATGCAAATTAGTGCTATTTCGCGCTTAGGTGGCAGGATGCCGGAGATGGTTGTTTATGTGCTGGCATTTGTTGTCTTTATTTTTACGGCTGTCGCGAACTATGGCTATCATCATGCTGATGAGCTGTTTCAGATAATTGAATATGCTGGTTTAAAGTCGGGAACTTTTGAACCTTTGGTAGCATGGGAGTACGATGTACAGATTCGTCCAATGTTACAGCCAACTATATGCCTTGCTTTCCTGAAATTTTTTGAATTGATTTCGGTTTCCGATCCGTTTGCACAGGCTTTGGTTATGAGGCTTTTTGCAGCGGTACTTTCGTATTTTGCAATAGTACTGTTTGTCAGAAGTACGGCAGATAGAATTACAAATCCTAGGTTAAGGATTGTTTATCTTGCATTGTCGTTGCTTATTTGGTTTATACCTTACATAGGGTGCAGGTTTTCGTCGGAAACATTCGGAGGTGCGTTCTTCTTGTTTGCCTTGTCAATTTACTTTTCGGGCAAGGAGGATGTTGTTCGGAAAGTCCTTTTCGGCGTATGTCTTGCCCTCTCGTTCATCTTTCGGTTCCAGATGGGACTGGCAATTTTCGGCTTCGGTTTGTGGGCGCTGTTAATAGACAAAAGGAAATGGAAATATTTCATCGTACCAGCTTGCACGTTTTTAGTGGCTTACGCATTGCTTGGAATAGGAGTAGATAGCTGGTTCTATGGAGAATTTGTGTTTGCACCATATAAGTATGTAAAGGTAAATTCGGAAGTGAGCGCTGCAAAGTTTGGGACTGAGCCTTGGTGGTTCTATCTGTACAATCTGGTATCGTACCCGTCGTATTTTGTTGGAATTCCTTTGGCAGCAGCAATAATTTATCTGCTTGTTCGCAATCCGAAAAATCCCTATCTGTGGTGCTTGATTCCTTTCTTTGTCGTACATTCAATGATAGCACACAAGGAAGTTCGTTTCCTTTTCCCGATGGCTTTCCTTGTTCCAGCAATATTCATGTCGGTTATTGATTGTATTGATAAAAAATGGAATGGGAAAAAGTATTGGATAATTTCATTGTATATCATTTTGTCTGCATTTGCGTTGGTAAATATTGTCGGACTTGGAGTAAACATGTCGAAATCGGCTGGATATCAGAAATTTTATCTGGCAAAATACATAAATGACAATCTTAAGGACGAGCAAGTGAATATCATTCATGGTCCCGACTCAAATCCATACGGACCTTTTGGAGCGATAAGCGGTTTCTACAAGAACGAAAATGCAAGTATGAAAAAGTTTACAAACATCTACGCTACAGGACTGTTGCTTAGGTCAGACGCTGTAAACTTCTTTACCTGCCGAAAGTGCGATTTGGAACAGATGGTTTGCGTTGGTGAATTTTCAGGTAGAAATCCGTTTGAAGTACTCGAAAGTCTTGGCTTTGAATATCAGTCGCAGTCTATTCCGAAGTTTGATGAAAAGATTTGCGAATATTATTCTGGCTTTGATACGGGGATGGTATTGTATGTTTTCAGGTATGTTGGAAACAGGTTTGGGCTTGATTGGGCTGATTTTGAGCATGCAAGATATTTTTATTCCGACTGTGAGGAGGAGTCTAGTTGGGAACAGTTGCAAACATTAACGACAGAAAATTCTTATTCCGGCAGCCATTCTTCATTGGCGTGCGGAGAAAATCCATATAGCATAACATTGGTTGATAGTGTGTCAAAGTGCCCTGAAGCAAAAAGACTTTCTTTAGCATTGCAAGTGTATCTAAACGATGAGAATGAGGATGCCTGCATCGTATTCGAGGCATTGGGTTCAAATGTTGAGAATGTGTGGAAGAGCGTTAGGATAACCGAGAAAACAAGGAGAACGCAGGCTTGGCGGGACATTATTGTTGATTTCGATTTGCCTGAAAATTTCAGTGAATATTCTATTTTCAAGGTTTATATTTACAATCCTTCGGAAACAAAAGTTTATTGCGACGATATTTTTGCGGTATTATATTGACAAAAGAAAGGCCGTCATCACGACGACCTTTCAGCAAAGTATTGTGTCGTAACATTTATTTCTTTCCCTTCATCAGGTCAACAAACGGGTTGAAATAGTTTTCACCCTTTTCGGTAACTCCAGCAAGACCTTTACCGCCATTCTTTGGACGCTTGATGTTTGCAAAAATACCTTTTTCCAGTGCGGTGAACAAACCTTCGTCAACCATGTGTTCCAAAAGTTTTGTTGCATTGTCAAGTACTTCGGCAGCACGCTTCCTGATTATACCATTTTCCTTGAACTCAACTTCCTCGCCAATGCTCTTCATGTTGTTGAAAATGTACTTGGCGTTTTCAATCGACAAGTAACGGTCGCTCATGAAAGGCGTGTGGATAGCTTCGGTTGGCATACCGAGAAGTTGCAGACCTTGATGCGTCCATATACCAATGATATTGAACAGTGCATCTTGTAGATGTCCACGGAAGATGTTACCAGTCATGAACTTTGTAGGAGGCATATATTTAAGTGGTGCCTTCGGGAAGATTTCGCGAATCATCTGTGCCTGAGCAAGTTCGTAGAGGAATCCGTTTTCCAGTTTCGGATCCATTTCGAAAGCGTGTCCAAGTCCCATCTGTTCTTCGGGAAGACCGGCCAACAATGCAAGCTGTTCGTTGATAAGGTCGGATGCAAGAACGGTGTGAGCTTCTTCGTATGCATCGGCAGTGGTAAGGTAGTTGTCCTCGCCAGTGTTGATGATAACGCCAGCAAAACCATTGATTATTCTTGAGAAATACTGGTCGATAAGCGTACGCTGCATGTTGATGTCGCGGAAAAGGATTCCGTAGAGAGCATCGTTAAGCATAACATCTAGGCCTTCAAGTGCACCCATTGCTGCAATTTCGGGCATACACAAGCCAGAGCAGTAGTTGCAAAGGCGAATGTAGCGGCCAACTTCCTCGCCAACTTCGTCAAGAGCCTTACGCATTATGCGGAAGTTTTCCTGTGTTGCAAATGTGCCGCCGAAACCTTCGGTAGTTGCACCGTATGGAACATAGTCGAGAAGGCTCTGTCCTGTGGTACGGATAACAGCGATAATGTCGGCGCCTTGGCGTGCACCAGCCTGAGCTTGAACGACATCTTCGTAGATGTTACCTGTTGCAACAATAATATAAAGGTAAGGTTTGCTGCCTTCGCCAATAGTATTGATATAGTTTTCGCGACGGAGACGGTTACCTCTGATTTTTTCTATTGTTTTATTGATTGTAGGTTCAAGGGCTTTTTTGATTTCCACCATCGGGTGAATCGGGAGCTTAGTAATGTCAAGTTTTCCTGTAGAAATCTGCTCTGCAATTTCCTGTGCCGACAACTTTGTTTCAACCATTGCATTGCCAATGTAGAACATTACACCTTGGTTCAGGACACCTTTAGCCTTAAGTTCTTCAACTACAACATTTGGCAACGGAACATCATTGCTGTCTATGCCATCAATTCCGAGCAATCGGCATAAAGTTCTTTCTACTGCTACTGTGGTGTAGTTTTCAACGAAATCCTGTACTTGGTTAGCAATTTCCCTTGCTTTTCCTCTTGCATATTCAACTTTTTCAAAGTCGAGACCTACTTTGCTAGTATTCATATTTGTCTTCTTATTAGCGTAATTTAGAATTTTGCAAAGTTAACTAAAATTTCTGAACATGAAGACTAAAAACTATATTTCGTTTTCAATCGATGTAAAAATACAAAAATATGTAGCGTGAAAAATTTAGAAATGCTTTCAAACCAACAAACAACCTAAAACAATGCTCAATATACAAATAGAACAGACGTTGCACGCAACGTCTCTACAAAATAGGAACAACCTATTTCAAACATAACTGATGCAGGACGTTGCACGCAACGTCTCTACTTGGGGAAAACATAACTCGCTAATTATCAACAAAAATAATATTTTTTTCAGTTTTTTTGTAACGTTGCAAATACCGATAGAAAAAAAATGTAAATTTAACGCCACAAAAATTTACGATGATTTTTAATTTAATTAACTGATATATAGTTTTTTATAAAAACAAAGAAAATGTACAAGATTACCGAACATCCAATTTTGGACATTCCGCAAACCGAACAGACCACATTTGAATACAACGGTCAGAAGGTTACAGGACAGAAAGGTTATACAATTGCAGCAGCCTTGCATCAAGCAGGTTTCCCAGTACACAGCCACAGCATCGACGGACGCGAACGCAGCCTCGAGTGCGGCATCGGAAAGTGCGGTGCTTGCCAGATGCTCGTCGACGGCGAAATCAAGCGTATCTGCATAACTCCAGTCGACGGAGTTAAGTCGGTTCGCGAAATCCCACAGGACTATTTTCCACAGGTCATCGAACCGAAGGACAATACCCGCAAGGTTTACAAGACCCAGGTCGTAATAATCGGTGCAGGTCCTGCTGGTCTGGCTTGCCGCGAGAAACTCAACGAAATGGGCATTGCCAACATAGTTGTAGATAACAATGAACGCATTGGCGGTCAGTTCAACATGCAGACCCACCAGTTCTTCTTCTTCGAAAAGGAGAAAATCTATGGTGGCATGCGTGGCTTCGACATTGCAAAGACACTTGCCGGTGACGACCACAGCAATATTTTCCTCAACACTACTGTATGGGACTTGCTCGAAGGCAAGCGCGTAGCATGCAAAAACCTTCGCGACGGAAGCATTAGCTACATCGATGCAGAACATCTTGTAGTTGCTACCGGTGCTGTTCCGTTTATGCCGGTATTCGAAAACGACGACCTTCCAGGCGTTTACACCGCTGCAGTTGTCCAGAAAATGATGAACGTGGAGCACACACTTCTCGGCAAACGCATACTTTCAATAGGTGCAGGAAACATCGGCTACCTCACATCGTATCAGGCAACACAGGCAGGCGCAAAGGTTGTAGCAATAGTTGAGGCAATGGATCACGAAGGCGGATTCCCGGTTCAGGCAAACCGTGTTCGCAGATTGGGCATACCTATTTATACATCACACACATTGCTCCGCGCAATTCCAAACGAAACCCACACTGGCATTGTTGGTGCAGTAATTGCAGAATGCAAGAACTTCCAGCCAATCCCAGGCACCGAAAAGGTTATCGAAGGCATTGACGTGATAAATATCTGTACTGGTCTTATCTCCGACAGCCAGTTGCTCACAAAGGGACGCGAAGTTTTCGGAGCAAACGTATTTGGTGCCGGCGATGCTGTTCGCGTTGGCGAAGGTACCTGCGCAGTACTTCGCGGAAAGCAGGTTGCTCTCGAAATAGCAATGCAGATGGGCAAACGCGTCAACTACGACGACTATCTAGCAGTTTCGAAGGAGTATATCGACGCACAGCAACGTCCAGTACGTGTTTTGCAGTCTCCTAACAAGCCGACAAGCGAACGTATGAACACTCGCGGATTTGTTGTTGCCGACTGTCTCTACGGATTTGCCTGCAACCCATGTTCGTTCTCTTGTCCACAAGGCGCAATCACAAAGGCATCCACCTCATCGGTTCCCGAAATCGACTACAACAAGTGTATAGGCTGTATGGAATGTGTTTCGCACTGCCCAGGTCTTGCAATTTTCGGTTACAACTTGCAGAAGAACATATTGTTCCTGCCTATCGAATACCATGTTGACGAAAATGTTGAGGTTGTACTTATCAACGACAACGGCGAAAAGGTTGGCGAAGGCGTTGTTGAACACATCAAGATTAACGAAAACAAGACCAACGTTGCCCGCGTAAAGGCTACCGACATAAGCGGTGAAAAGCTGACTGAAGTTACAGGCTTTATCCTGAAGAAGAACTTTGGCGAGAAGGTTGCAATGAACCCGACAAAGAAGGACGGCAAGGAACCTGCTTACATCTGCCACTGCGAAGACGTTCAACTCGACAAGTTACTCGAAGTCATTGGCGACCGCAAGGTTATTTCGGTTGACGAACTGAAGCACACAACCCGTATCGGTATGGGTACTTGCCGTGGTAAACGTTGTATTCCGCGCGTAAAGCAGTTGCTCCGCGGCTACGGAATAGAGGTTGTTGGCGATGCTACACCACGTGGACCTCTGTCGAACCAAGTTACAATCAACGATATGCAGCCGACCAACAAACCAGTCGAATTTATCGCAGGCAAGAATACCAAGCGCGTTGAGTGCGACGTATTTGTAGCAGGTGGCGGTATCGCAGGTAGCGCATTGTTCCGCTATTTCTCCGAAGCTGGCAAGAAGACCGTTCTCTGTAATGCAGAACGCGGTTCGTCATGGCGTTGCATCGGTGGTGGTCGTCCAGCATTCTCGGTTCCCGAAATTGCCGACATCGCAAACCACAACCAGGATATTTTCCGCGAATTGCAAAGCAAGACCAACGTCGGCTACTATCCAATCCGCTATGTAGGCTTCGCACACGATGAGGCAACTTACAAGTCGTTGGAAGCATCGCTTGGCTGGTCGGACGGCTATATGGTTGACAGAAAGGATTTCCAGAAGGAAATTTCACCATACTTCAACCCGAATCTCGACACTTACAGCGCAGCATGCGTAACCAACAACTGCTGGCAGGCAACTCCGGGCAAGGTAATCGACTACATCCGTCACTTGGCTTGCGAAAAGGGTGGCGTACTGCTCGAAGACTGCCGCTTGGTTGAAGTTCAGCGTACAGCAAAGGGGTTCATGGCGTTGGTTTACAACCACGACAAGGAATTCGTTGAATACCACTGCGAACACTTTGTAAACTCGCTCGGTTACCAGGCAGCAAAATTTGCAAAGCAACTCGGTATCGAAACTGGACTTTACCCAATCAAGCACCAGGCATTTATCACAGGTCGTCTGCCAATGATGGGTAAGGACGGTGAGTGCTTGGATATGCTCATCGACCGCCGTCAATACAAGGGATTCTCGGCAGTTTACGGACAGCAGTTCAAGGAAACCGGACAAATCATCGGTTGCGCATCTCCGGGTGTTGATGCAGCAGAAGCTGGCAAGAACTTGAAGTTCAACGCACAGAACTTCCTTGAGATTTGCTCCGAAATGTTCCGCGAATGGATACCGCAACTTGGCGCTGTCAGCTTCCAGGCATTCTGGGCAGGCTACTACACAGAACCACGCTACATCATCGACCCGGGACACGGCTTGCTCGTAGGTCTGCAGGGACACGGCTT
>JAGCNN010000075.1 GCA_017645925.1 Bacteroidales bacterium | reverse complement strand
TTTCCGCAATAATAGGATTTGCACTATCTATCCGACACGAATATTCCCATTGGTGAGAGCGAAAAGCTTTAGCAAAGGATAAATTTTTCTTCCACATTTCAATAATAAAACGTACCTTTGCGGAAATAAGAGTAATGCCATGATGTCTTTACCAACACGCTTTTATACGGCAGGAATACAGGATTTTGCTGACATTCGCGAACGAAACCTAATATATGTTGATAAAACAGACCTCATCTATAGGTTAACGCACGAATCCAAATTTGTATTTCTCAGTCGTCCACGCAGGTTCGGCAAGACTTTGCTATGTACTACGCTCAAATGCTACTTTGAGGGACGCAAGGAACTTTTCGAAGGGCTTGCAATGGAAAAACTGGAAACAGAATGGACGAAATACCCGGTACTGCACTTTGATTTGAGTTTCTGCAAGAACCAATATGATATTCAAGGAATTATCGACGAACTGAATATACAGATATCAAGATACGAAAAATTGTACGGCAGAAATGAGGCAGAAACAACTCCGGGAAAACGATTTGCAGGTATTATGGAACGGGCCTGTGAACAAACAGAGCTTAAGTGCGCCGTTATCCTCGACGAATACGATGCGCCACTGCTTGATTCTCTTAACGACTCCCAAAAACTTGCCGAAATACGCAGGGTTATGCAGGAATTTTATCAGCCGTTGAAGGCTTGCGAGAGATACGAACATTTCGTTTTCATTACTGGCATCACAAAGTTCTCGCAACTTTCCATATTCTCTACTATCAACAATATCACAAACATATCAATGTTGCCGCAATATTCGGCAATATGCGGAATTACAGTCAATGAGGCGTTGGATGTATTTAAGCCCGACATACAAGAACTTGCCAATGCATATAGTTGCTCATACGATGAAATGGTTGACAAGCTAAAGGCAAAGTATGACGGTTACAACTTTTCAAGGAAGTCACCAGACATTTTCAACCCTTTCAGCCTGACAATGGCACTAAAGAACAGAGAACTTGACTCTTATTGGTTCGGAAGCGGTACACCGACCTACCTTTTCGAGCAGATGAAGCGGTTTGGCACCAACATATTGTCGTTGGAGAAAATCACAGCCTCAGCATCAGATTTTGATGTGCCGACAGAGAATATGCACACAGCATTGCCTTTGTTGTATCAGTCTGGATATTTGACCATTAAAAGATATGACATGCGCCTTGACAGGTATGAACTTGACTTTCCAAATGCTGAGGTGCGCGTAGGTTTTATGGAAAACCTATTGCCTCACATTACAGGTGATAATATTGCACTTGCGAGGAATACGGTAACCGACTTGTACGATTCGCTTTACAGGAATGACATTGAATCTGCAATGCAATATCTGAAAGCCTACTTTGCTTCAATTCCGTATCTCGAGCACGGCAGAAGCGAACTTGGCAACCTTACTACTTTCGAGGCATTCTACGAAACCATAATGTACGTAATATTCTCGATGGTAAGCAAGTATGTATATACGCAAGTAAAGTCGGCAAATGGTCGTTCGGATATTGTGATGTTCGTGGATGACACTGCATACGTTTTCGAACTGAAGATAAACGGCACTGCCCGCGAAGCACTTGACCAGATAAACAGCAACGGCTACATGGTGCCTTATGAAGCAGGAAACAGAAAGGTAGTAAAAGTTGGCGTTGCGTTCTCGAAAGACGAGAAGAACATTACCGACTGGATTGTGGAACAGAAAAATAACTAAAGTAATATGGCAGTAGAAATCCCAACACGACTTTATACAGCAGGAATACAGGAATTCGCCGACATCCGCGAACGAAACCTTATATATGTAGATAAAACCGACATTATATATAGGCTCGCCCACGAATCAAAGTTTGTGTTTCTCAGTCGTCCGCGGAGGTTCGGCAAGACTTTGCTATGTACTACGCTCAAATGCTACTTTGAGGGACGCAAGGAACTTTTTGAAGGGCTTGCAATGGAAAAGCTGGAAACAGAATGGACGAAATACCCGGTACTGCACTTCGATTTGAGCCAGTGCAAAAACAAGGAGGACATTCAAGGCATAATGCGCGAATTGGACTGGCAGCTCAAGCAATATGAAAAGAAATATGGTCGCGACGAAACCTGCGTTTCCCCGGGCGAACGTTTCAAGAGCCTTATTGTGAATGCTTGTGAGCAGACAGGACAAAAAAGTGTGGTAATCCTTGATGAGTACGATGCGCCTCTGCTTGATGCTCTCAACGATTCCGAAAAGCTCACCGAAATCCGCAGGGTTATGCAGGAATTTTATCAGCCCTTAAAGTCGTGCGAAGCATACGAACATTTTGTTTTTATTACAGGCATCACAAAATTCTCGCAACTTTCCATATTTTCCACACTCAACAACATCACCAATATTACAATGCTGCCGCAATATTCGGCAATATGTGGAATTACGGTTGACGAGGCATTGGATATATTCAAACCTGACATTCAAGAACTTGCCGAAAGATATAAATGTTCATACGATGAAATGGTTGACAAGCTAAAGGCAAAATACGACGGGTATAATTTCTGCGAAAACTCAAAGGATATTTTTAATCCTTTCAGCCTGACAATGGCGATTAAAAATAGGAAAATAGACTCTTACTGGTTCGGAAGCGGTACACCGACCTACCTTTTCGAGCAGATGAAACGGTTTGGCACCAACATATTGTCGCTGGAGAAAAACATGGCATCGGCATCCGACTTTGATGCACCAACCGAGAATATGACTACTGCACTTCCATTGCTCTACCAGTCTGGTTACCTGACTATAAAGGACTACGATTTTGATACTAATCAGTATTTGCTTGACTTCCCGAATGCTGAAGTCCGTGTAGGCTTTATGCGAAACTTGTTGCCTGCAATTGTCGAAGATGCGAACGTAATGCTTGCAAATAACACTGTAGCAAATATATATACAACACTAAAGAAAAACGACATCAACAGTATGATGCAATTCTTGAAGTCGTATATTGCTTCAATTCCATACCTTGAACACGGAAAAAGTGAACTTGGCAATCTTACAACTTTTGAAGCATTCTATGAAACGATAATGTATGTAATATTCTCGATGATGAGCAATTATGTATATACTCAGGTAAAGTCAGCAAACGGTCGTTCGGATATTGTGATGTTTGTCGGAGATACTGCATACGTTTTCGAGCTAAAGATAAACGGTACTGCCCACGAAGCTCTCAACCAAATCAACAGCAATGGCTACATGGTGCCTTACGAAGCAGGAAATAGGAAGGTAGTAAAGGTCGGCGTTGCGTTCTCAAAAGAGGAGAAGAACATTACCGACTGGATTGTGGAATAAAGGTTCATTGCAACATAAAAACAATTATATTTGCGAAGCAAAATAAGACTATACAATGGATAGAACTTACGCAGGAATTCCAGAAGAATACAGTGGCTACGACAATGCAAAGGTTGTCGTTCTGCCAGTGCCTTACGATGAGACATCCACTTGGGTAAAAGGTGCCGACCAAGGTCCAGAAGCATTCCTTGAAGCATCGGAAAACATGGAAATCTACGACCTCGAATCGGATACCGAAGTTTACAAGCAAGGCGTTTGGCTTGACAACATCATGGACTGTGACAAGGAACCCGAGAAGATGGTCGCACAAGTGAAGGCAAAGGCCGACAAATTCTACAACGATGGCAAACTGTTCACCATGATTGGCGGCGAACATTCGGTGTCGATTGGTGCAATAATGTCAACCGTTGAGCATTTCAACAACCTGAGCGTGCTACACCTCGACGCACATTCCGACCTTCGCAGCGAATACGAAGGCACACCGTTCAGCCACGCTTGTGCAATGCACTGGGCATCAAAGCATACCAATTTGATTCAGGTTGGAATCCGCAGCATGGACATTTCAGAAAAACAATATTCGAAGCGCGAAAATGTTTTCCGTGCCGAAGATATTGCCGAACGCACAGACGACTGGCAGCAAGAAGTAATCGACAAACTTACCGACAATGTTTACCTCTCAATCGACCTTGATTATTTCGACCCGTCGGTACTGCCATCGACAGGTACACCCGAACCGGGCGGAATGACCTGGTATCCGACACTCAAATTGCTCAAGAAATTGGCAAAACAGAAAAAAATAGTCGGTTTCGACATCGTTGAACTTGCACCGAATCCGGCCGACAAGTCGTCGGATTTCCTTGCAGCAAAATTGTATTTCAAGATTTTAACTTACATATTCGAACTTTAAAAACAAAAAGAAATGGAAAAAGGACCTATTTCACAATTCATCACACATCACTACCGTCATTTCAACTCGGCAGTTATCGTTGACGCAGCAAAGGCATACGACGAACACATCAAAGCAGGCGGCAAAATGATGCTTGCAATGGCTGGTGCTATGAGTACCGCCGAAATCGGACTTTCGCTCGCTGAAATGATCCGTCAGGACAAGATCAGCATCGTGTGCTGCTCGGCAAACAACCTCGAAGAGGACATCATGAACCTCGTGGCTCACAACCACTACTACCGCGTTCCCAACTACCGCGACCTCACTCCGGAACAGGAACACGAACTCCTCAACAACCACTACAACCGTGTTACCGACACCTGCATCCCCGAAGAGGAAGCTTTCCGTCGTCTCGAACACCACCTTGTAGATATTTGGAAGGACATGAAGGCTAAGGGCGAACGTCTTTTCGCATGGGAAGTTATCTACAGACTTCTCCGTAGCGGCGTTCTCGAACAGTACTACGAAATCGACCCGAAGGACAGCTGGGTTCTCGCAGCTTGCGAAAAGAATATTCCTATCATCGTTCCGGCTTGGGAAGACTGCACAACAGCAAACATCTACACCGCACACTGCATCCGTGGCGAATTCGACCCCTCAATCTCGATGATTAAGAACGGTATCGAAACCATGATATTCCTCACTGAATGGTACAAGAAGAACAGCGGTGGCAAGGGCGTTGGCTTCTTCCAGATTGGTGGCGGTACAGCAGGTGACTTCCCGATTTGCGTAGTTCCTATGATGGAACAGGACCTTGAATGGCACGGCACTCCGTTGTGGGCTTACTTCTGCCAGATAAGCGATTGCACAACATCCTACGGTTCGTACTCGGGCGCAGTTCCGAACGAAAAGATTACCTGGGGAAAGCTCTCAAAGGACACTCCTCGTTTCATCATCGAATCGGACGCAACTATCGTAGCTCCGCTGTTGTTCAGCTATGTTTTAGGTTGGTAGTAACAGAAAATCAATATAAAATGCCCATCGTTTTAGGTGGGCATTTTTATTTTACAACCTATTGCAAATATTTCGCCGTAACCGACTGCTTACAGCCAAGTATTTCAGTTGGTTTTCCTGCGAATAGCAGTCGTCCGCCGGCTTCACCGCCTTCGGGACCAACCTCTATTAGGTAGTCGGCTTGCTTCATCACATCCATGCTATGTTCGATGAGAATGAGCGTATTGCCACTGTCGGTCATATCGTTGAAAAGGTTGAGCAGCTTGTGTATGTCATCCAGATGCAAGCCGTCAGTCGGTTCGTCGAGGATGAAGATTTCGCCTTTGCGGTGAAGTTGGTCGGCAAGCTTTATGCGTTGCAGTTCGCCACCAGAGAGTGTTGTCATCGACTGGTCAAGGTGCAGATAGCCAAGTCCAACCTTGTCCAAGGCAAGAAGTTTTGGCAAAAATGGCTGGTCGGCAAAGAATTCGATGGCTTCCTCAACACTCAAACCCATCACTTCAGCAATGTTCTTGCCTTTGTAACGGTGCGAAAGAGCTTCCTCGTTGTACCTTGTGCCGTGGCAAACATCGCAAACCGTTTCTATCGACTCCATAAAGGCCATGTCGGAGATAATCACGCCTTTGCCGCCACAAGCGGGGCAAGCACCCTTCGAGTTGAACGAAAACAACTGCATATTGCTGTGGCTTGCCTGAGCAAAAAGTTTGCGTATCGGGTCGGAAATTTCAAGATAGGTGGCAGGTGTGGAACGCAGGTTTATGCCAATGTTCTTCTGCCCAATGAATATGGTTTCGAGTTTGCACTGGCTTTGGAACTCCTCCATCAGCGATGACTTTCCCGAACCTGCGACACCTGCAATCACGGTCATCACGCCTAATGGAATGTCAACCGACACGCTTTTCAGGTTGTGCAAGGTGGCGTTTTCGATGCGGATGAAACCAGTAGGTTTTCGTATTTCGGTCTTGAAGTGACTCTTGCTGCGAAGCATTTTGCCCGAAATGGTGTCGGATTTCAGAAGTCCCTCATACGAACCTTCAAACATGATTTCCCCACCATGCGCACCAGCTTTCGGTCCCATATCAACAATATGGTCAGCCATCGCAATTATTTCGCGGTGATGCTCTACAATCAAGATGGTGTTGCCGTGGTCGCGGAGGTTGCGAAGCGAATCCTTCAGCTTGCTGATGTCCTGAGGATGCAGACCAACACTCGGCTCGTCAAGCACATACGCCATATCGGTAAGCGGCGAGTTTATGTATTTTGCAATCTTGATGCGCTGTGCCTCACCGCCCGAGAGCGTTCCAGTGCCACGGCTCAACGAAAGGTAGCCGAGACCAATCTGCATCAATGCCTGCAAACGCTTCGAAAGTTCGCGTTTGATGTCAACGGCAAGCGGGTCGTCAATGGCGTCAATGAAATCCACGAGGTCCGAAATCGGCATGTCGCCCACCTCGGAAATGTTTTTGCCGTTTATGCGGCACGAGCGAATTTTTTCGTTAAGGCGCGTACCTTTGCAGTCGGGGCAGGTGCCCATCGTAAGCATCGGGTTTATTGCTGCGGCATGAAGCAGACCTTCTTCCGAATTTATGATGCTGCGATACATTCGCGGTACAAGCCCCTCGTATTTGGCGGTTTTTGGCCAGTTTGACGGCGGATTTTTCAGCTTTATCTGCGGTGAATACAGGAAAAGGTCAAGTTCCTCGGGTGTGTAGTCCTTTATTTTCTTATCAAGGTCGAAAAGTCCGCTGTGCGCGTAGCGAATCCAGCGCCAGCCGCCTTTGCCAAAAGCGATGTAATGTATTGTGTCTTCATCGTTTAGCGACTTGTCGAAGTCAACAAGCTTGTGTATGTCGAGTTCGCGGATTTCGCCCAAGCCAGCGCAACGTGGACAGCTTCCTGCCGGGTGGTTGAACGAAAACGAGTCGGAATATCCGACAAAAGGTTTTCCTACGCGCGAAAATAGAAGTCTAAGCAACGGCTGTATGTCGGTGTAGGTGCCTACTGTGGAGCGACTGTTCGATGCAGGCTTTTTTTGGTCAATGACTATAGTCACGGGCATGTTTTCGATTTTTCCCACTTTGGGACGACCATATTTCGGCAAATATTGCTGCACAAAGCTCGGAAAAGTTTCGTTGAGTTCGCGGCGGCTTTCGGCGGCAATGGTGTCGAGGCAAAGAGACGACTTGCCCGAACCCGAAACGCCCGTAAATACTGTAATCTGATGCTTTGGAATGTCCAACGAGACATTCTTGAGGTTGTTTTCTGTAGCGTTGGTTATTGATATGCTGTCTGTGTTACGCATTGTTCTTCAATAAAAATTTGATTCCCAAAAATAGGACATTTTTCATTATGTGTACTCCGTTTTGTACATAAATGCTTATCTTTGCATTTATATGAGTTTGAGTAGAAATATTTTGGTTGCAATGCTGCTCATTTCTTCCGTAACTTTAAACGTAAATGCGGAAAATGTATATGCAAACCTATTGACGAACAATGGGATAATGGCATGTTGGCCCGACTCGTTGCACCAAATGGACACTCTGAAGGTTGACACATTGCCTCTACAAGATTCACTAAAAATTGACACATTACCATTGCTTGATTCACTGAATCTAAAATCAGATAATCTTAATATTACAAACCCAGATGTTATAATGTTGGCTGACAGCATTATAGAATATGGAAAGAAGTTTCTCGGCGTTCCCTATTGTCACGGACACGGCGGTCCGGATATGTTCGACTGCTCAGGGTTCACTTCTTTTGTTTTTCGTCCTTTTGGCTACGAACTAAGCAGGTCATCATCTGGACAACTTGCTGACGGATGGAAAATTATCGACAATCAAAACGACTTGGTAGCGGGAGACCTTGTATTCTTTGGAGGACGAAAGAATTATACTTCAATAGGACATGTAGGAATAGTTGTTGAAAATTTTCCCGAAGAAAACTATTTTACATTCATTCACGCGACTGTGAGCCGTGGTGTAATTATCTCTAAATCAAACGAAAAATATTATATAATCAGATATATTAAAGGTTGTAGGGTTTTGCCCGAATATTATTAAAAGGTATGAAGAGGACTTTATTTTATTTATTTGCAGTGATTGTTTTTGCTTTATTTCCCTGTTTTATGAAAGCACAGGACAATACGCCAACAGTGGTTCATCCCGAAATTGGAACAAGCATGAAATCAAGCGATGGTGCTTTTACAATTACGCTCGAAGGTCGTAAACAAAATTACTCACCGACAGAAACAGAAACTCAAGATTCTGATATTCACTCGCCTAAATCTGTAAACATCCATCCAAATGGCAAAAAATACTACGTCAATTCTCTTGAAGGAGCAAAGACGGTAGTTTACGAGGCTGGCACAAATAAGAAGTTGAAAGTCATAAATCATAATTTTGGGGCGGCCGATGCCAAATTGTGGAGCAAACCATCAGGACTATTCACATTTACCCATTATACCGAAAATCTAAACATTTTTTACGGCAAGCCAGTTGAAAGCGTGTTTACACACAATGGACGTTATCTGTGGGTTCCATACTATAGGCGTAGTTACGACATTAATGCACAGGATCCCTCGGCAGTAGCAATAATCGACACCGAAACCGATGAAATTGTTCGGCTGATGGAGACTGGACCACTTCCCAAGATGATAGCAGTTTCGAGCGACAACAAATATGTAGCCATTACGCATTGGGGCGACAATACAGTAGGAATCATTGACATTTCGGGTGAAACACTTGAAGATTGGCACTATCTTTCGTGCGTGACGATTGGTCAGAAATTGGAATTGGACTACAGCCTCACAGAGCAGGTCAACCGCGATGTAAACAGCGGCTATTGCTTGCGCGGCACTGTATTCACTCCCGACAACAAATATCTGTTGGTTGGATGTATGGGCGGCGGAGGTGGAATTGCCGTAATTGACATGTCAAATTTCAAGTGGCTCGGCATTGTAGGCGGCATGATGCCCAACGTGCGACACCTTGTGATAAGGAACGGTTATCTGTATTTAAGCATAAACGCCAAAGGTTATGTACAACGTGTGCCTCTGGATGAGTTCCTTGCGGCAGCCATGGGCATGAAGAACAAACATGCGACAATTACTACATGGAAAAACTGTCAGGTGGGAGCAGGTGCCCGCACAATTGAAATAACTCCCGATGGACGTTATGTCGTAGCGGCTTGCAATTTTAGCAGTAAGCTGTGCGTTGTCGATGCCAACACCATGCAGGTAGTTTTAACCATGGATGCAGACTCATACCCTGTTGGACTTGACATTTCAAAGGACGGGAAATATGTCTATACTACATCTCAAGGACGGTCGGACAAAGGCGGTAATTGCGTGGATATCTTTAGGATAGACTACACAAAATAGTTACAGAAATAAGCAATCTATTCTCAATAACAAAATGTTATGACTATAAATTTTACAGCCATAACATTTTGGTGCAGCCAAGGTCAATACGGACAAAAGCCTAAATATCAACCCTTCTATATTTTATTCCGTCTTTTCTCCAAATGCCAAATCACCAGCATCTCCAATTCCAGGAACAATGTATGACTTCACCGTCAGCTCATCATCAATGGCAGCTGTCCATACTGTTACCATACTTTCAGGCAAGACCTTCTCTATATATTCCAAACCTTCGCGGCTTGCAATAACTGCAGCAACATGCACGTGCTTTGGTGTGCCGTATTCCAGCAAACCTTTGTATGCCAATTCTATGCTGCCACCACTTGCAAGCATCGGGTCGCAAAGTATTACTAACCTATCGTCAATTGATGGAGAAGTGATATAATCAATCTTGACTTCAAACTTACCATTCTTATCATACTTACGATAGCCTGCGATAAAAGCGCTGTCGGCATGATCAAAAAAGCTAAGGAAACCCTTGTACATCGGTAGTCCTGCACGAAGAATGGTCGCCAATACAGGCTGTTCCTTGATTGTTGGCATAGTGGCAATGCCCAATGGCGTAATTATATCCTCGTCGGAAAAAGGCAGGCGCTTGCTTATTTCGTATGCCATAATTTCGCCTATTCGCGTAATATTGTTACGGAAACGCATCCTTTCCTGCTGTATTTGCACATCACGAACTTCCGACAAAAATTGATCGAGCAGACTGCCCTTGCCACCTAAATTAATAATCTTCATAATTCTATTCTATTTACAAAATCGGTTGTAAAGATAAGTTTTTGATTTGTAATAATAAGTTTTTTTTCTTGAAAATATACCATTAAACAAAGCTCTACCACTCTATAATGGAATAAGTTGTAACCAACAATGTCATAATGCAAAAAGTTAACATATAACTGCAAGACACCATAATCAATTATTGTTTAATTTTTGTATAATCACCAATAAAAAAAACTTGCTGGTTAATTCTAAAAATATATATTTGCAAGCGAATCGTTCGGGTAAAACCGAAAAGATTCCTAAAAATGCCCTCATATTATCAAACTTTATTTTAGCCTCTGTAAGAATCCCAAGCTTACGGAGGTTTTTTTATTGGGACGGCCGACATATCGGGTGGATTGGAGTTAAGCAATAAGAATATCCTATCAAACAGAAAAATAACGATTCGCTTTTTTACATTTCGCTCAAGCCGCGAGGGCTTTTACTTTTTTTGTCACCAAAAAAAGTAAACAAAAAAAGTGTGTCCGCTGCGTCTGCTTCGCTAAAAATTGGCTTCACTACACTAAAAATTAGAAACTTGCCTCCGTTTCACTCCGTCTTCAAACAGACTGATTTTTTACGCTACGTTCCGCCGATTTTCTTAACGCTCACCAGCCAAGGCGGCAATCAAGGTATGCTCACTTCGTATCGCGAGCTAAAGGTTCGCTTTCAGCGATGGATAAAAAAACAAATCCGTCTTCGAGAAATGCCGTTTTTCTCATTACAAATTAATTTCCACCCTCTTTTTCCGCGTCCCTTTTTATTTTAAATGTTACAAACAATTATAAATAAAAAAAGGTATGCTTTCGCATACCTCAAGATAGTACCATGAAAATGCTTTTTTTAGTGGGCAACAACAATCTTAACGGTCTTTTCGGCTTTACCGTCCTTATATAGGCGGCAAACATAATAACCGTTTTTCCAACTGCTGCAGTTTACCGAAATACGGTTTGCATTGTCGGAAGCAATATGCTTGACAGTTTGTCCAAGTACGTTGTAAATTTCAACATAGCTATTCTTGCCGAAACCATTCTCAATTGTGAACGATTCGTTTGCCGGACTTGGATAAACATTGAAAGTATTTGCCATTGCATTCGAAATACCAGTCGGTGCACCTAAAACATGTATTGAAAATACTGCAGTAGGATCACCACCAGTAGGATATGTGTAAATCATAAAGTCGCAAGGTGCATTTACTTGAGAAAATGCCAAATGAACAAGTTGCTCTGCTCCTGCTGCTAAAGAGAATTTAGGACAACCGCCTTGTATGCCGCATTGTACAGAACAGAATTCCCATTCACCATCTGTTCCATATTCTGCATTTTCATCGGCGCTGACCCTTAAATAGCATTTTATATTTGCAATTTCTGAAGCCGAAGTGTTTTTAACCTTGAAATAAATTTCATTGTTTATAGTCACTGTCGTATTTGTGATATCTGTACCCTGCTCAGCCAATATCACTAATTGCGCAAAAGTCTGTGATACACAAACAATTAAAATCGCTATTATTGTAAATATACGTTTCATTTGTCCAAAATTTTTGCAAAAATAAGAAAATATTCTTAACGACACAACCTTTTTTGAAAAATAATTGCAATGCATTAACCTTACCCTTCGATACTTCGACTATTCTCAGCAACCGCAGGCTCAGGGGGCGGGATTTAGTTTTTTAAATAAAAGAGCCGTGTATTTTTCTGCAAAATTTTATCACTTGGAATGTTTTTTGTAAAAATGTATTACCTTTGTTTTTTATAAATTTTAAAATTATGAAGAAATTTGTTTTTGCAGTACTACTTGCATGTGCAGTATGCGCAACAGCGTACTCTCAAGAGATTCCTCAGGTTCAGCTCAAAGACCTGAAAGGTAAGGTTGTAAATTCTCAGGAAATGATTGAAAACGATGGAAAACCCGTGCTGGTTTGCTTTTTTGCAACATGGTGCAAGCCCTGCATAAAGGAGTTAACCGCTTTCAGCGAAGCATACGAGGACTGGGCTGACGAGACTGGCGTTAAGATAATAGCAGTATCGATTGACGATGCCCGCAGTACCAATTCGGTTGGTCCGTTTGTCAATGCCCGCGGTTGGGAATTTGATGTTTACCTTGATGCAAATGGCGACTTCAAGCGTGCCATGAACGTTAACAATGTTCCCCACTCATTCCTGCTCGACGGCAAGGGCAATGTGGCATGGCAACACACCTCATACTTGGAAGGCGACGAAGCAGAAACTTTTGAAAAAATAAAGAAAGTTGCAGCTGGAGAATCGTTAAAAGAAGAAAAGGAATAGCCACTCGTTCCGTAAAAATACATTTTGCAAACATTGATGCGTACACTTTAAGATATGAAGAAATTTTTATTCCTGCTTGTCGTTTTTTTGCCTGCAATCCAAGTTTTTGCACAGAAGGATGGCAAAAATGAAAACAAGTTTAATGGTTCTGGCAACTTCCAGAGCGATTTACAATATTATTTTGAGGACCAAAAGATTGGTGCAGTTGCCGTTGATGAGCGATTGCTGTCAAATTCATACGCTAACTTTATGATATCGTATGGCAAATTTTCGGCAGGCGTTCGCTTCGAGGGATACTATAATACATTGCTTGGCTTCCCAAATTCGGGCGGCAAGAATGACGGCTTTGGTGTTCCTTCATATTGGGCCAACTTTACAAACGACAAGCTGGAAGTTACCGTTGGACATTTCTACGAGCAGTTTGGCAACGGACTTACACTGCGTTCATACGAGGAAAAATCACTCGGCATCGACAATGCAATTCTTGGAGCACGCATAAAATATACCATTGCACCGGGCGTAAACATCAAAGGCTTGGTAGGAAAACAGCGTTACTACTGGGAACTTTCTGATGGCATCCTCCGTGGTGTTGACGGGGAAATCCAATTTAACGAAATGATAAAATCCCTCAACGACAGCAAATTCCGCTTTGGAATAGGAGGCAGTTTCTTGAGCAAATATCAAAAAGAGGACAATCCGATTTACAATCTTCCGAACAATGTGGCAACTGGCGCAGGAAGAATCAACCTCGCATATTCGGGCTTCAGCCTTATTTCGGAATATGCCTACAAGATAAACGATCCATCGGCAGACAACAACTACATCTATCGTCCCGGACAGGCATTTCTTATTAATGCAACATATTCGCAAAAAGGCTTGGGCGTGATTCTTTCTACCAAGTGGGTTGACAATATGTCGCTACGCAGCGACCGCAATGCAACGCTTTCGGATGTAACCGTCAGCTATCTGCCCGAAATCACCCGCAACTATACCTATGTTTTGCAGGCTTTCTATCCTTACGCCAGCCAGCCAATGGGAGAATGGGGAGCCAAGGCAGAATTCTTCTACAAGTTCAAGAAAGGCAGCAAATTGGGCGGAAAGTACGGAACTACCATAACGCTCAACTATTCGCGTGTACACAACATAAAGAAGACTGCAATAAACGATTCCACACCAATAGGTACAACAGGAACATACGGCTACAACACATCGCTGTTTGCTGTCGGCAATGAACTTTACTATCAGGACATAAATGTGGAAATTTCAAAGAAGTGGTCAAAGAAATGGTACACCAACATCGCCTACATGAACCTGTACTACAATTATAATGTTCTTATGGGAACAGCAGGACACGACAATGTCCGCGCAAACATAGGCGTTATAGAAGCAACATACAAGATTACCGACAAGTATGCTTTGAAAGCAGAAGTACAGGCAATGTTCACAAAACAGGATAAGGGCAACTGGATTCTTGGTCAAATTGAATTCACCATGCCAAACTGGTTCTTCACAGTATTTGACAACTGGAACTATGGCAATCCCGATGTAGATGCAAGGGTTCACTATTTTAATGTTGGCTTCGGATATGTAAAGGGCGGCAACAGGATTCAACTTACTTACGGCAAGCAACGCGAGGGTGTTATGTGCGTAGGCGGCGTTTGCCGACATGTTCCTGCATCAAACGGATTTGCACTATCTATTTCGAGTACATTCTAAAAACATTGGGGAATCTTTAGAGATGTTGCGCGCAACATCTCTACAAACAAAACAACATCATTATTGCAGAAAAAATGTTGTTTGGGTTGTCCTTGTTGTCTTTGATAAAAAAAAGAAGGTTATACGGACGCAAAACTTTGCGTCTCAACAAATTATCCCATCATAAACAATTCATAGCTCCGCAAAATCCAATTTCAAAATAATACAACCTTGACAACTTGGACAACGTTGAACATTGGGGTATCTGTAAAGATGTTGCACGCAACATCTCTACAAACAAAACAACATCATTCCTGAAATAAAAAATGTTGTCTTGGTTGTCCTTGTTGTCTTTGATGAAAAAGAAGGTTATACGGACGCAAAACTTTGCGTCTCAACAACTTATCCCATCATAAACAATTCATAGCTCCGCAAAATCCAATTTCAAAATAATACAACCT
>JAGCNN010000008.1 GCA_017645925.1 Bacteroidales bacterium | reverse complement strand
GGTTTGAATATTAGTAGAAGTTACGACAACAAGAATGGCGAATATAGTGTCCGTTGTGTAAAGAATGGCGACAATACCGCCAATAGCGACATCCCCTTCTCCTGCGACTTTGATGATGCAGAAGAAAACGCCAAATGGACTATTGCCAATGGTACACAGACCCACCACTGGCACATAGGCACCGCAACAAACAACGGCGGCGACAACAGCCTGTACATCTCCAACGATGATGGTACGAGCAACGCATATACGCTCAACACAACTTCGTATGTATATGCATACCGCAACTTGAATATAGCCGAGGACGGTGTATATATGGTAAGTTTCGACTGGCTAGGACAGGGCGAAAGCAACTACGATTTGCTTCGTGCATTCATAACGCCAACATCGGCAGTCCTTGAAGCAGGCAGCGCTAACGGCATGACTTCTTCAAACAATACTACACCTAATGGCTGGACCGACATTGCAAACCCCGAAGGAAAACTCAACAACACATCCGAATGGCAGCAAAGTGAAAAGGAAACGTATCTTGAAGCAGGAACTTACAATCTTGTGTTCTTCTGGAAGAACGACAACAGCGGTGGTTCTCAGCCTCCTGCTGCAATTGACAACTTAAGCATTACAAAGGTTTCGTGTCCATCGGTTGCCGATATTACCGTGTCGGAAATCACAATCGAATCGGCAAGCATAAGCTGGACTGAACGCGGTTCGGCTGGAAACTGGGAAATAATAGTTTCAAACACTGCACTCGACGAAACCCAACTCGAAAGTTATGCAGATGTTGAAACAGCAACAAGCACAACCTATTCGGCAACAGGATTAAGCCCCGCAACAACATACTATGTGTATGTACGCGCTGCTTGTTCGGCAGATGAGAAAAGCTTGTGGACAAGCACATCCTTTACTTCGGGTCAAAACCACGTCTCCCTACCCTACACCTGCGACTTCGAGAATGCCGATGAAAACCAAAACTGGGCATTAATAAACGGTGACCAGACAAACAAATGGTACATAGGTGCAGCAGCAAGCAACGGTGGTAGCAACGGACTGTACGTTACAAACGATTTGGGTACAAGCAATGCCTACACCACCAATGCAACTTCGTATGTATATGCATACCGTACCATAGAATTTTCCGAAAGCGACACATATAATATAAGTTTCGACTGGAAGGCAAATGGCCAAAGTAACTACGACTTGCTTCGCGCATTCATCGTACCAACATCAGCAGCCCTTGAAGCCGGCAACGCAAATGGCATGTCTTCTTATACAATTACAACACCTAACGGCTGGATTGACGTTGCAAATCCCGAAGGACAACTAAACCTTGCAACAGAATGGCAGCAAAGCGCAAAGGAAACACATCTTGAAGCAGGAACTTACAACCTTGTATTCTTCTGGAAGAACAACAATACTAGTGGTTCGCAACCCCCTGCCGCAATTGACAACTTAAACATAAAGAAGGTTACCTGCCTATCAGTAACCAACATAAGAACATCAAGCATTACAACCTCGTCGGCATACATAAACTGGCACGAATCAGCTGACGCCTCAACATGGGAAGTTATAGTTTCGGATACGGAACTCAGTGCAACCGCACTCGAAAACTATACAGATGCCACAGTGTTATATGACTCATCGTACAATGCAACTGGATTGAATCCCGGAACGAAATACTATGCATACATACGTGCCGTTTGTTCCGACAGCGACAAAAGCTTATGGCAGAACAAAACTTTCAAGACCAATTGTAATACAATAACTGTGAGTGCTGAAAATCCATATTCCGAGGATTTCAATTCATACTCTGGTTATACTACAGGAACAACTGCTCCAACCGAATATCCTAGCCATACAATGCCCCACTGCTGGGAATTTGCAAATATGAGCGAAAATACTTCAACTTATCCGCAGATATTCCTGACATCATCCTCAACATACGCAGTTAGCGGCAACTGCTTGTTCTTCAAGTCGAACAGTACAATACCAGCATACGCGGTACTGCCTACATTCAGCAATAGTATTGAGAACCTTTCACTTGAGTTTACATACAAGAACGAGGGAGTAAGTACTTCCAATGGTACGCTACATGTTGGAATATCAAACGACATTTCCGACCTTGACGCATCGTATGTTGACATAAAGTCGTTTGAACAGACAACAACCCAGACAACCGAAGTTGTCAATTTTGCTACAGAAACTGCTTTGACTGGCGAATATTACATAGTGTTCAAATATGTTGGCGGTAATACCAACAACTATTATATGTCGATTGACGATGTAAGTGTACGCTTCCTTTCCTCGGATGCCGAAATTACCGCATTTACCTTTGCCGAGGATGCCGAGATTGCAAATATCAACAGCGATGCTGCAACAATTACCAGTGTGGTTTCGTATTCCACGGCAAGCCTCGACGGACTTGTGCCTACAATAACGGTTTCCAGTGGTGCAAGCGTTAGTCCCGAAAGTGGTGTCGCACAGGATTTTACATCGCCAGTTACCTATATAGTTACGGCAGAGAACAGCACAACCAAGGAATGGACGGTTAGCGTAAGCAAGGCTGCTGGTGCTTCGTCGGCAAACAGCATACTTTCGTTCACTTTCGACGGACAGCTAGGCGAATCGGTGATTGATGCCGACAGTCATACCGTTACAGCCTACGCCGAATGGTACTGCGACATAAGCAACATTATTCCCGCAATTACTGTTTCGCCACAGGCAACTATAAACCCAGAAAGCGGCGTGGCACAGGACTTTACAAATCCAGTTTCATATACGGTAACAGCCGAGGACGTAAGCAGCCAGACATGGACGGTAACTGTTCTTCCCGACCCGAATGCTTGTCCTAATCCACTGGAAATCATTGTCAGCAATATAAGAGAAGAAACAGCAACAATTTCGTGGGTACAGCGTTACCTTGAAACCTCATACAATGTAAAGGTTTCATCAACGGAAATGTTAGATATGACCGCTACGGCAGACATATTCGACAATGAAATCAGTTCCACAACATTGGATTTGACAGGACTTACGCTAGAGGAAACCTATTATGTGTATGTTCAGTCGGCATGTGGGGCGGAAGGCTGGGTAGAAGCAACTTTCAGGACATATATTACACCTGCAACAATTCCATACACCTGTGATTTTGAAGAAATCACCGAAAACGACAAATGGAAACTTGCCAATGGTACACAAGCAAACCAGTGGTACATAGGCGCAGCAGCAAACAACGGTGGAGAAAACGGCTTGTACATCACCAACGACAACGGCGTAAGCAATGCCTATACTAATAATATGACTACATACGTTTATGCACACCGCAATTTTGAGGTTACAGCAAACGCTTTCTATAAAGTAAGTTTCGACTGGAAAGCTAATGGAGAAGGCAACTACGACAACTTGAGGGCGTTTATTGTCCCCACATCGCTCAACCCCAACCTGTCGGGAGGCACATCCAATGGTATGACTTCCAGCAATAACACTACACCAACCGGATGGATAGACGGCGGACTTGGAGTATTGAAAGGAAGTTCGGAATGGCAGAACGCAAACTTTGAAACGGGACTCCAAGCTGGCACATACTATCTTGTATTCTTCTGGAAAAACGATAATTCTGGAGGAAACAACCCTCCTGCCGCAATCGACAACATAGAGGTAACTAGACTTTTCCCCGTTGTTGAAACATCTACGGCAACCGATATAACCAATACATCGGCAACTTTGAACGGCAACTTATTGTACAGTGATTATTCCGAAGTTACCTCACGCGGATTTATGTTCGGCACCGAAAGCAACAATTTAACCCAAAACTTTACAAGTACTAATAATTCCACTGCTTTTACCTATGAGCTTACGGGGCTTGAGGCAAATACAAAATACTACTATCAGGCTTATGCAACCATCGATGGCGAAACAAAGTATGGTGAGATAAAGACTTTCAATGTAGCAAACGGACAGCAAGGCAGTTATTATTACGTAGATTTGGGATTGCCAAGCGGTACAATGTGGGCAACATGCAATGTGGGAGCAACCAGTCCCGAAGATTTTGGAAACTACTATGCTTGGGGCGAAACAGAACCAAAGGAAACATACGACTGGAGCACATACCGCTATTGTAATGGAAGCGAAAACACACTTACTAAGTATTGTAGTGATGAAGTTTCAGGTAACAATGGTTTTACTGATGGATTGACTACACTGGAGGCCTCTGACGATGCAGCCACCGTAAACTGGGGTGAAGGATGGCGTATGCCGACAACTTTGGATATAGATGAACTGGTTTTTAAATGCACATTTGAAACTATAGAGCAGAATGGGGTTCTCGGTAGTCTAGTTACTGGACCAAATGGCAACTGCATTTTCCTGCCTGCTGCTGGCACCTACCAAAATAATAGATTTTACGAAGAACCTGCATACTATTGGTCAAGTACAACGGATATATTTAGTAATTATGGATTTGTTTACTCCTTTTATAATGAAGAGTATGAATCCAGAGCTTATTTCCGTCAATACGGTAATCCTGTCCGTCCGATTTACAGGACAGCACCAACAACTTCAGTTTCAGG
The DNA here is from genome assembly GCA_017645925.1 of Bacteroidales bacterium. Taxonomy (GTDB): domain Bacteria; phylum Bacteroidota; class Bacteroidia; order Bacteroidales; family ML635J-15; genus Bact-19. Next base: position 2,494 of record JAGCNN010000008.1, on the reverse strand, counting down.
AACCCAGTCATACTACTGTGATTTCGAGGATGAAGCCGAAAACTTCAAATGGATAATTGACACTAGCACCACTACCTTAGAAAACAAATGGTATATAGGCCCAGCAGCAAACAATGGAGGCAACAACGGCCTGTACATATCCAATGATAATGGAGCAAGCAATGTATATAATGGTAGCAGTTGGACATACACTTATACATATCGTTCGTTTGAGATAACAGAAAATGATTTCTACGAAGCAAGCTTCGACTGGAGGGCAATGGGAGCAAGCACCACACAGTTAATGAGAGCCTTTATTATCCCGATGTCGCAAAATCCATATCTAAAACAAACAGCGCTAAGCCAGGGAAATGTTATGCCGGATGATAATAACGATGCTCCTGACGGGTGGATAGACGGCGGACTTGGAATATTGAATAGGCATTCGGAATGGCAGCATGCAAGCATACAAGCGCAACTCGAGGCAGGAGCCTACTACCTTGTATTCTTCTGGAAAAATAATAGTTCCTCGTCGTCATTATATTCCCAGCCTCCTGCTGCAATCGACAACATCAGCATCCACAAGAGTGATTGTCCATTTGTAAGCGATATAACAGTATCGGTTACCGACCAATCGGCAGAAATAAGCTGGACGGAACAGGGTTCTGCCGAAAACTGGGAAATAGTGGTTTCGGAAACTCCACTCGACAATGATGCGCTCAACAGCTCCGAAAACATTGTGCCGCTGACAACCGCATCGTATTCGGCAACAGGATTGAGCAGTTTGACACAATACTATGTATATGTACGCTCAGCTTGTTCTACAGACGACAAGAGCAGATGGGAAAGCACGACATTCCTGACTGGAGGTATTGCAGTAACCACCCTTTATCCCGACACGCGTACCAATACCACAGCAATGCTTAGGGCAAAGGCTTTTTCAATCGAAGATATAAACTATACATTCTACTACGGCACAAGCCGCAACAGCCTCTCTGCAATCTCCGACGCTGTACCTACAGTGACCGATAGTATTGCAACTATACAGTTGCGCAACCTTACTGCCGAAACACAATACTACTACACCGCCGAAGCCACCAACAGCTACGGTACAGTGCGTGGCGATACGCTTTCGTTCATTACCTGCGGACAGATTACCGACGAACGCGACGGAAACCAGTATTATACCATACAGATTGGTGACCAGACTTGGATGGCGCAGAACTTAAGATTTGCAGGTGATATCCAACTGGCAACAGCAGAAGAAGATACAAGTTCATTTGTCGGCTACCGCTATTATCCTGAAAATGCAGAAAATGTCCCGACATACGGCTATCTCTACAACTGGACTGCCGCAATGAACGGAGAAAGTGGTGACGAAACCAACCCAAGCAGAATACAGGGTATCTGTCCTTATGGATGGCATCTGCCAAGCAGACCTGAATTCCTTGAACTCGAAGAAGCCTTGACTGGCAACACCGATGCCTACAATTTAGATGCAGGCGCTATGCTTTCAGGTCAAGCGGAATTGTGGGGTAACACTGCCATGACGAAGTCGGAAAACTTTGGTGCAACAGGTTTCAATGCTTTGCCAGTTGGTCAAAATATAAACGGTAACTATTATTCTGGTAACGTTGAGTTTTGGACAACGAGAGATTTTATTAGAGATTCAAGATGCGCTATTATAGTATCAATATTAAATAATCAGGGTATGAGGTCAGACGGTGGTGGTCACCAAACTTATTATGGTCTCAGTGTCCGCTGTGTTAAGGGCTTGTTGACCTACGCCTACGATACCGTAAAATACTGCGGCGAATCGTATGCTTACCACGATACAACCATCACGGCAAGCGGCGACTACATACGCCATATCCACACCGCCAACGATTTGGACACCACATACCATCTGCACCTTACATTGTATCCCACACTTACGGCAACCATTAGCTACAGCAACGGCTGCCATGGTGCAAACAACGGATTTGTGGAAGTAACGGCAACGGGCGGTTCTAATTCTTACACCTACTTGTGGAATACCACCGACCAGCAGACCTCTGCAAGATTGGAAAACCTTGAAGCCGGAGAATATGTTGTAAATGTTACCGATGCGGTAGGTTGTTCGGTTACGGCCTCGCAAACACTTACCGAACCCGAAGAACTCACAGCTTCGCTCACGGCAGGGGAAATCGCTTGCAACGGCGGCACAACGAATATCACCAACACGGTTGAAGGTGGAACTCCGACTTACACCTATGCATGGGACAACAGCGCAACCTCGCAGAACTTGTCAAATGTTACAGCTGGCACATATAATGTAACCGTAACCGATGCTAACACCTGTATAGCAACTGCAAGCGTAACTATTTCTCAGCCAGAAGTTCTTACAACCTCGCTCACGGCAGGAGAAATCGCTTGCAATGGTGGAACTACCAACATTACCAACACAGTTGAAGGCGGAACTCCGACTTACACCTATGCATGGGACAACAGCGCAACCTCGCAGAACCTGACGGGT
>JAGCNN010000074.1 GCA_017645925.1 Bacteroidales bacterium | reverse complement strand
GTTGTCAGATATTGGATATTCTAATCGTAGCAATGTCTTGATAGTTGCTGGCGGTGGTGGTGGCGGATCATTTGCACAGAATGGCGGATATGGAGGTGGAACCACAGGAAGTTCCGGCGTTGCTGGAGGTGCTGGAGGTACTGAAAATCCTACATCTTCTGATTTTGGTAGAGGGGAGAATGGTAGTGGTACTGGAAATCAGAACGGTGTTGCTGGTGGCGGTGGTGGCTGGAGCGGAGGAAAAACTAATCCTACTGCTAACTGTGACTGCAACTCTGCCGGTGGTGGTTCTGGTTATGTTAGAACTTCTGCGACTGCACCTGATGCATCTACAGACAACTATCTTACGGATGCTCAAACTATTGCTGGCAACATGACATTCCATGCTCCCAATGGAACCAATGAGACAGGTCACTCAGGAAACGGTTATGCGCGTATTACTATTACTGAGATGCTGGTTCATGCAGATATTTGTCCATCCGAGCTTATGCCTGTAACAGTAACCGTTACAACAGCTCCTGCACCTGTGGTGGAGATAAATTCTGCTTGTATTGGTACGCCAAGCGAATTGGTTGTTTCAAATCCTATAGATGGATTTCAATACCAATGGAGTACAACACCTGACTTCAGTACTATTGAAGCAATTGGTGTTACTTTTACTCCCACTGTTAATAATCAAACTACATATTATGTCCGTAGTGTAGCTGGTAGTGAAACCGAAATTATAAATAATTTTAATTATACTGGTGGAATACAAAGCATTGAATTGACTCCTGGATTTTATAAATTAGAATGTTATGGTGCACAAGGAGGTTCTGATGGCGGTCTTGGTGGTTATTCGGTAGGGTACAGCAATATTACAAATAATACTACATTATATGTATGTGTCGGCGGTGCAGGGGGTAGCAATTCAGGCACTGCATACGGTGCTGGCGGATATAATGGCGGTGCACGGGGCGGTAATGGCTATGGCAGTTATGTTGCCGCTGCTGGTGGTGGCGGTGCTACTCATATAGCAAAAGAAAATAATCGTGGTGTACTAGCAAACTATAATTCACACAGAGAAGAAATTCTTATTGTTGCTGGTGGTGGCGGTGGTTCAGGCTCATGGCATCAAGCAAATTATCATAATGTTCTTGGCCACGGTGGTGGTTTATCGGGCAATAATGTAACCGATTTTAATGGTGCCGTTGTTCAAGGCGGAACTCAAAACACTGGTTATGCATTTGGTCAGGGACAAAATGGGCGTAACGCTACCGATGCTAGCACTGGCGGTGAAGGTGCTGGTGGTGGCGGCGGCGGCTGGTATGGTGGCTATGCTCAACAAGCAACGGGCACTTATACAAACTGTGTCGGTGCTGGTGGTTCGGGATATATAGGAGGAGTCGAAAGTTCAATAACTGTTTATGGAAATACATATACAAGTTCTACTACTAGCGGTCAACATACTGGCAACGGTTATGCACGTATTACATTGCTGTATGTATATACAGACGATTGCCCATCTGAAACAGCAACAGTAATTCTTAATCCCGTTCCGGCTCCTACATTCACATTGTCTTCGTCCGTAGATTCCTATTGCGAAGGACAACCTGCCGTAGAGCTTACTGCCGAAGACCCGTCTCCCGATATAATAAGTTACCAGTGGAGCGATGGCACTATATCCGCAGAACCATCACATACTGTTAATCCTGGACACACAACTACATATACATTGACAGTAACTAACGGTACTTGCATAGTTGCGTCTCAAAATATATTAACTATTATTGTGGATGCTCCGGATATAGAACCAAGAGGTTCCGACAATGGCGAATGTGTGGCAATAGGGACAGAAGTAACTTTGAATATTGCCAATCATGAAATGTACGAACTTAGTTTAGGTGCAGAATCGACCCAAACGAATAATTATTTGCCTACATATAGCGATTATTGCTACTCTTTGTCCGAAATGATTTACACTTCAGCAGAAATGGGAAGTGCAGGTACTATTACGTCCATTAAGTTATATATGAACAGATACGTGGATACTCGAAATATAGATGTTTACATGAAACATACTACAAAATCTACATTTGCATCAAATAGAGATTGGGAAAACTTCAGCTCTTCCGATCGAGTAGGAAACTTTTCTGCATCTGCTTCTGGATGGATTACTATCGAATTGGACGAACCTTTTTATTATAATGGAATCAATAACCTTTTGATAGGTTATGACGATAATACAGGCACATATAGAGGCATAAATAATTATAAGGTTTATCCTTGCTCGGGTTATCAGTCAATTATGGTATATAGTGATCCTACTAACTATAATCCGTCTTCTGCAACATCTTATAGTGCGCGTAATAGATATACAAACAAGCTGTCGACTATTTTCATTAAGGGAAGTCCATGCAGTTATGAATGGAGTAATGCATCAACAGGATCATCCATCACAGTTTCTCCAACAGAAACGACAACCTACACAGTTAGTGTGACAAATGGTACTCATGCATGCCCTGCAATCTGGGATTATACCGTGAAAGTAAATCCTGAACCAACTCTTGCAAGCGGTGAGGCTGTATGTATAGGCACAGAAGCAACCCTTACTGCAGGTGGTGGCATTTCATACGACTGGGGCGATGGGTTTGTGGCTGAAAATACAAATGTAGTTACGCCCGCCGACAATACTGAGTACACAGTAACTGTTAAGAACAGCGACGGCTGTACGGCAAGCGCATCCGCAACACAGAACATTCTAGTTCCTGGCAATGTCCCTGCTACAAATGTTGTTTACGGCCATATATGGACAGGTCGCGAAAGTAGCGACTGGAGCGATTCGCGCAACTGGGTTGTATTTAGCGACAGTGGATATGATTTTGCAAGAAATGCACCAAGCACATACAGCAAGGTCGCAATAAGGTCTGGTGAAACATGCATCAGCAACAATCCTATTGTAAACATAGATGGCTTAGCAAACGATGTTACCGTACGCGAAGGTCATAGTCTAACGGTATCCAACGGACACAGCCTTTCTGTAAACGGAGACCTTAGCCTGAGAGGTAACCTTATACTTGATGGTTCAAGCCGTGTAATCACTACAGGAGACGCATCAATTGCAAGTGGTTCAACTGTTACCTTTGCTATCGGGGACACACTGAATGTGGACGGCAATCTCACACTTGACGGCTCACTCAGTTTCCCTGCTGTTTCACCTGCCACTGCCGATACCACGCGAGCAGTCAGAGTTGGAAGAGACCTATTTGTCAACAGCGGTGCTTCGCTAGGCAATGGAGGCTCACTTGTTTTCGCAGGAAATGGCGTGCATGGAATTGTCAACAATACAGGATCAGCCCTGACCGTAAAAAACAATGTCGAGCTTAGAAGGCCACGAAACGGTTCGATGCCCGGCAACATTCCGCACACCGTATTCCCCGATGGAACAATCTTCAGCAAGGCAACCATTTTCGGATATGGTATCTTGGAAGGTGATATAACATTTGATGGTACTGGTCGTGCAATAGTTTGTGGCGGTTACGAAAGCTACGCATCCGGTACGGTTACCAAGATAGGCGGTGGCAGTATGTTTACCTTCCCGACTGGTGATGACAATGTGCTTGGTAGTGTTTCTGCTACAATAGCATCTGGTAATACTGTGTATGCAAAGTTCCACCACAAATCATCTGATAATGGCGATGGTACACACGGATTTGGTCTCGATGTGATACCACGCTGGTGGAATGTAGCCGATATGTGTCCTGAAGACGGTGGCAACCGCTTCGACCACGTAAGCAACTACGAGTATTGGGACATAAGCTCTCCTGTAGGGCTTTCGAATGTCACTCTTCTGTCAAATGCAGCGACATCCGCCGAGCATTTCAGCAGTCCGAACGAGTACAATGGAAACGAAATACAAGTTGCAGCATACTCCAATGGATGCTGGAAAAACTTTGGTGGAGAAGCTGGCATTTCAGGCTCAGACCATAATGTTATTACTATTGAGGGAGCAAGCATTCCGAAGGATCCGCATCGTGCAGTTGCCGATTTCCTTATAACCCTAGGTTCGAAGTCGAAGAGTACTGTTCTTCCAATCGAGCTCACTTCCTTCACCGCAACCTGTGACGGTCGTTCTGCTCTCGTAGAGTGGACAACTGCTACTGAACACAACAATGATTACTTCTCGCTCGAACGGTCAGATGATGCAATCAACTTTACGGAGATTGCTCGCGTGGCAGGAGCAGGAAACAGCATTGAACCTCTTGACTACTCTTATACCGACTATGGCATCCACGGTGGCGACAACTACTATCGCCTCGTTCAAGTTGACTACGACGGTACACGCACAGCTACGGAAATCATAGTTGCAAACTGCATCGAACCCGAAGTCGCTGAACCCGATGTTCAGGCTTACCCGAACCCGTTCAATGGCGAGCTTACATTGGTACTAGACAACTTCGGCAATCGTGCAGCAACCATTGAGGTTTACGATATGCTTGGCAAGCTCATCTACACCGAGAAGGCTTCCGCACCGCAGAACAGCTACGAGACCATCTTGAATCTCAGCAATCTGCCTCCGGCAGCCTACATGGTAAGAGTTAGCACGAATGATTTTGTGATAAACAGGAATGTTGTTAAGAATTAACAATGTATAATGGATAATTGACAATTAGGATAATGAAAAGGTGCAAAATTTTGCGCCTTTTCATTATCAAATCTATTGGGTATTTATTATATCGGAGTGGGGTATAGCTTCAAATAAAGTTTCTGTAGCTTATAAAGCTTAGATTTTCAAATCATCAAAATTTCAAATCATCAAATTATCTAATTTTCTCCAGCAACCCCCTGCATCCGTCATTCACATCCTGCCAGGTAGCCTCGAAATTTCCTGTGTACCACGGGTCTGCAACGTCGCGGGGATGGTCGGTGTAGTTCAGTAGTAGGGAGATTTTGTGTTGTTTGTCTTCGCCGAGCATTCGTGAAATGTTGCGCATGTTATTTACATCCATTGCCACAATGTAGTCGTAGTGCTCGTAGTCGCGGCGAGTAATCTGGCGCGCAGTCTTGCCATCGCATGAGATTCCGTGCTCTGCCAGTTTGCGGCGAGCAGGCGGATATACGGGATTGCCGATTTCCTCGGTTGAAGTTGCTGCCGAAGCAATCTCGAACTGGTCGGCGATTCCTGCGTCTGCAACCATTTTCTTCATTACAAATTCTGCCATAGGACTGCGGCAGATGTTGCCGTGGCATACAAAAAGGATACGTTTCATTTTTAGTGTTGTTTTGTGCAAAAGTAATGTATTTTATTTAATCCTTGAATATCTTTATACGTAAGGATAAACTATCTGTCTGCAAGTCAGCAAGACTGTCTGCCTGTTTGCCTTTAAGCCTTTTAGCCTCGATATCGTCATTTTTTCATCACCGGCTTTTTCTAAATTTTCCCAATTCCCCAAAAATAAATCTCCCTTGCAACAATAAAAACCTTATCTTTGCGCAAAATCTTTGCACAATGGAACAGTTGAAGAACCTGCCTATAGGCATACAGGATTTCGAGAGCCTAATATTAGACAACTACTTGTATGTTGACAAAACCGCTATCATGTATCAGCTTGTAAGTACAGGTAGATACTATTTTTTATCGCGTCCGCGCAGGTTTGGCAAAAGCCTGTTCCTTACTACGTTGAAGGCTTATTTCCTTGGAAAAAAGGATTTGTTCAAAGGTTTGGCTGTAGAGAATTTGGAAAAGAACTGGACTGAATATCCTATATTGCATTTGGACTTGAACAGCCGTGAATACAAGGACGAGTCATCACTAATTTCAGAACTGAACCGCCACCTTGAATCGTGGGAAAAGCTGTACGGCGACGAATACAGCGACAGAAGTGTCGAGGAACGCTTCCTGCACGTCATTGACAAGGCATACGAAAAAACTGGCCAGCGCGTTGTCATTCTTGTAGATGAATACGACAAGCCAATGCTTCAGGCAATCGGCAATGAAAACCTGCAGGACACTTTTCGCAGCAAGTTGAAAGCGTTCTACTCGGTTTTGAAAACAAGCGATGCGAAAATCCGTTTCGCTTTTCTTACTGGCGTTACAAGGTTCAGCAAGGTTAGCATTTTCAGTGACCTTAACAACTTGAACGACATATCACTGGAGGACGACTACTCCTCAATCTGCGGAATTAGCGAAGATGAGTTGCATAAGGTGTTCAACAGTCATGTGGAGCGTTTGGCTGAATACAAGAAAATGATGGTTGATGAGACCTACGCGGAACTGAAAAAGCGCTACGACGGATACCATTTTTCAAAAAACAGCTGTGGAATGTACAATCCGTTCAGTGTGCTTAATGCGTTATATAAGAAGGACTTCGGCAGCTACTGGTTCGAGACTGGCACGCCGACTTTCCTTGTCAAGCTGCTGAAGGAACACGACTACAACCTAGAACGAATGGCAAACGATGAGTTGGATGCCGACTCGCTCAACGCCATCGACACAATTGACAGCAATCCCGTTCCAATCATCTTCCAGAGTGGCTACCTGACAATCAAGAGTTTTGACACTGAATTTGGAATGTACAAGTTGGGCTTTCCCAACGAGGAAGTGAAGGAAGGCTTCATAAAGTACCTGATGCCATACTACACGTCTGTCAATGTTGGCAAGACTGCTTTCCAGATTATGAACTTTGTGAAGGAAGTCCGTAGCGGTCGCATTGATGACTTTATGGCAAGGCTCAAAAGTTTCTTCGCCGACACTCCGTACGAGCTTGTCAAGGATTTGGAGAACCATTACCAGAATGTAATGTACATCGTCAGCACCTTGTGCGGTTTATATACGAAAGCCGAATACCACACTTCCGAAGGTCGTATTGACATGACGATTGAAACAGCCGACTATGTCTATATATTTGAATTCAAGTTTGAGAAATCTGCAGAGGAAGCCTTGAGGCAAATCGAAGAAAAGCATTATGCCGAACCGTTTGCAGCAAGCGGCAAGAAGATTTTCTGCATAGGTGTAAACTT
>JAGCNN010000073.1 GCA_017645925.1 Bacteroidales bacterium | reverse complement strand
GAGGTGTCTTGTATGTTCCGTAGTCGTAGTCGTATGTGCCAACGCCTTCGGGGTCGCTGACATTTATCCAGTTGAGTTCGTTTTCGGCGATGTATTCCTTCCACTGGTCGTATTCGGCTTCGGTATATACGGCAAAGACTTCTGCGCCCATTGATTTAAGTTCGTTGTAGTCGGCTTGGATGTGGCTCACTTTTTCGATGCAAACTTCACATTCCGAATCCCAGAAAACCAGAAGCTTGTATTTGGATTTCAGTCCGTACAGTGAACGCTCGGTTTCGTTTTGGTCGGGGAGTACAATGTTCTTGCCTTGCATTCCGATGACATTGTATTTGGTGATGTCGTATTCCCATTTCATAACAGTGTAGTCGTAGTCTGACATCCACCAAGGTTTATCTTTGTAGTATTTGTCGAACAGGTAGCAGGCTACCGCTTCGAGCCTTAGGTCAGGGTGGTAGCCGCGGTTTATTGTTGTGTAGCTTAATACTAGGTTGTTAAGTATGTATTTTCTGAATTCGCTGTTAGGGTCGGTAAATTGGACAAGGTGTTCGGCGTTTGCAATTGCAGTAGGTATGTTGTCGGCAAACGAGGAAATGTTTTTCCAGCAGTAACTTTCAATTAGCTTTCTGAACGAATATTCTGGAGTATTAAGCAGTTCGGGATTTGAGAAGTCTATGTATGACAACTGGTCGCAGTCGGGGCATTGTGCTGCGTATGCCATCTTGTAGAGTCCCGATAGAAAGTCGTTTTTTTTCTGCTTTTTCCATTCGCGTTGCAGAAAATCAAGGTAGAACTTGTCGAGACTGTCTATTTCGTTTTTAAGTTTTAGCGTGTCAACACTGTTGTCTTTCCAGTGTTTCATTGCCGATAGAAGTACAGATTTTTCGTCACGCTGAGTCAAGTATCTTAGTATTGTTTTCTGAGCTTCGTTGAACGATTTGCTTGCTTCATTGCCGCTTACATTTAGATGATATGCTGGTTCTTCGCAATCGGTAGAAAGGTTAAGACCATCGGCAAACAGAAAATCGAAAAGTTTTTTTTCTTTTGTCCGTATGTAGTATATTCCTTGAGGCAATGTTGTTGTTCCTGAGAATTTTGCGGTGCCGTTCTTGCATTTTGTAGAATCTATAGTGAGGCTTTGTAAACCGTGATATTGGTATAGATAAACGTATTGGTCGGGCAGTCCTTGTATCTCCAATTTAATGCTGTAAGCCCTTGCCGAAACGACAAAGGCTTGCAGTGTAAGTATTGTTAGAAGGATTTTAGTGAGTGTCCTTCTCATATTCTTCCTTCTTTTTCTCGAACATAATCAGATCCTTGATGTTTTCTACGTTCAGACGTTTGCCTACAATCTTCTTATTCTTGTCGAGAACATAAATTACAGGAGTACTGTAAATATCGTAGTAGTCGCGGAACTTGGAGTGTGGATATGGTCCGTCCCAAACATTTATCCAGTGGTCATCCTTGATGTTCTTGTCGTTTATGAATTCTTCCCATTCTTTCTTGTCGTACTGTGTGTAGATTGCAAACACCTTTACGCCCAAGTCCTTGAGAGTGTCGCGGAATTCGTTTATTAGCTTTGGAACTTCCTTCTTGCAGTGTCCGCACGATGGCTCCCAGAAAATCAGCACTGTATAGTCCGACTTTATGTCGTGGAGATTGTAGTAGCGGTCGTCAACGCTTTGCATTCTGGTCAGGTTGTATGCAATGCTGCCAAGTCGGGTAGGGGTTATCTTTTCAACACGTTCCTTCAGCTTCGACATGAATGTTGAGTCTGACCAAGGTGCTTTTCCGCTTAGGTACCAGTCTTCGGCGATAGCTACAAAAACAGCGTCGTAGCCCATTATTTTCGATTCCTCAAAGTAGTTGAGCAAGTGCGAAAGCGTGTATTGGTAGATAAGTGTGTCGCCTTTCATAAGGCCTTTTTCGTAGGTCATCTGTATAACGTTGTGAGCATCAACGATAAGTGAGTCTGGAGATGGAACTACCATCTTTTCAAAATAATAGTTGAGCTTTGGTTCGTATATAGGTGTGCGAACAAGTCCTTCTTCCTCGAAGTCAATGTAGTCGAAGTAGTGCTTCTTGTAGTACTTGTATTGGAATGTTGAATCGGTGATTACGCCGTTCTCATCGCGTGGGAAGTCGGGAATTTCAACTTCGTGCATCGAGCGCATTATTGAGCCGAACAATGTTCCTTTGTTTTCGTTTTCTACCTTTGTCATGTATTCGATGCGGCGCTCATTGAGGTTTTTCATCTTTTCGTACTCGGCGTCCTTTGCTTCCTTGTTGTCTCCTGCTTTCTTGATGGCCTTTTCAATTTCCATGCGTTCCATTTGCAATTCCATCATGTGCCTCTGGTAGTTGTTGAAAGCAACATTTTCGGAACTGCCTTTGATTTTCATGTTTTTGACATAGTTGGCTGTGTCGGTCTCTATCGAGAAGTTGCGCTGGCCTTCTGGACCCATCAGGAATTCAAAGAAATTCATGTTGCGTGATGGCATTACAACTATGTATATTCCCTTGTGTATGTCCTTGTTGCCTTTCATAACGCCGTGGCAATTGGCATCCAACGGAATGGTATCGATTACGTATTTCTTTTCGCCGAGGTGATGCCCTACATATATAACTGTGTCGTGTACACCTTTGATAGTGAACTCAATGTTGTACTTGTAGCTGTCCTTTGTTGGCTTGCCTTTCTTTTGCGCAAACGATGCCAAACAGCATATTGTCATAACCAAGATAATAATGCCTAACTTTTTCATGACTTTTATTGTTTAATTCAAAACTGCAAAATTAGAATTTTTATCGGTACACAATCTTATAAAGAATTTAAAAATCTTAAAGAAATGTGAAGTTGAATTTGTTTTGCTGCTTGAATAGACCTATTACGTTTTAAGAAACTTGTCCTCTTTAGCAAACCACAGCTTTCCCATGTCTTTTCCATGCAAGGATTCCCCCGTCAAGGTTAACGACTTCGTAGCCATTTTTTGTCAGTTGCGATGCTGCTTTACGGCTTCGTACTCCACTGCGGCAGTAAACGGCAACTGGCTTTTCTTCAGTGAGTTCTGCTTTTGCCAAGTCTATGAAATTGCTTTCATAGACGTTGATATTTACGGCATTGATGATATGTCCGCTTGCAAATTCTTCGGCTGTGCGTACATCTAGGACGACAATTTCTTTGCTGGATATTATTTTCTCAAATTCATCCGATTTTACTGTTTTGAATTTATCTGTTAGCTTGCAGTAAATTTTGTATGCTACCCACGCAAAAATGATAACAGCTGCTGCAATTAATAGGCTTATTATTCGACTGCTCATTGGTTTGTTTCGTTTTCTACTGGTTTGACAATCACTTTCTTGTATCTAATCCACATAAGTCCGCCCCTGAATATCAGAAATAGCAGGAATGCTATCCACAAGCCATCGTTTCCGATTGCCGGCTGTAGAATGAAGAATCCTCCAAAAAATACTGCTGTGGCTATGAACATTATGTTTCGCATTGATTTTGCTGCGGTTGCACCTATATATATGCCATCAAAAATGAATGCCGAGAAACCGCATATTGGTATCAGTAGTGTCCACCTGTTGAAACTCATTGCTTCGTCGATGACATTGGTATCGTTTGTGAGGATGCCGTATATGTCTCTGCTCCAGAATAGATATATTAACGTGAATATTGCGGTAAAGGCAATTCCCCAGTACAATAGGTAGCGTATTGATTTTTTCAGCGAGGCAGGATTCTTGGCTCCAATGTATTTTCCTACAAGCGATTCGCCGGCGTATGCATATCCGTCAACTATATAGGAGAAAAGTGTAAACAATTGCATTATCAATGTGTTGGCAGCGAGAATGCGGTCGCCCATATTTGCCGAGATTGCTGGTATGAAAGTGAAAACAGCGCAAAGGCATAAGGTGCGTAGGAAAATATCGCTGTTAATTTTGAAAAAGCGTTTCATTTCGGCTTTGTGTAGGCTTCCGCGAATGTCTATTAGATGCCGCATATTTCCGTAATGCTTGAACCACAATGCAATAGCAAGCAATAATCCTGAATATTGGGCAATCACTGTACCCAGTGCAACTCCTGCAATGTCCATTTTCAGCCACACTACGAACACTATGCTTGTAACGATATTTACAATGTTGAGCGTTATTGCTACTACCATTGGCGACTTGGAGTTCTGCATTCCTATGAACCAACCTTTTATAGCATATAGTCCGAGAGTTGCAGGAGCAGCCCATATCCTTATGTAGAAATATGTGAGAGTGAGTTTTAATGTTTCGCTGCTGCAATTTAGGATGGCTTCGGAGAGCTTGGCAATAGGCCATTGCAGGGCTATTAGTAGAACGGCGGCGCATATTGCTATTGTGATTCCTCTGACAAGGATTTTCATGGCTTCGGAATTGTCGCCTGCACCGTATGCTTGGGCTGCCAATCCGCTTGTGCCCATGCGCAGAAAACCGAAATTCCAGTATATCAGGTTGAAAATAGCAGTCCCAAGAGCAATGGCTCCTATGTAGGTCTCATCGCCTATGTGCCCGACAATAGCCAAATCAACCATTCCGAGCAGAGGAACGGTGATGTTGGTTATGATGTTGGGCAGAGCAAGCCTTAGGATTTCCTTGTTCATGCGCCTATCTTGGGAATTGTGTCTATATCAGTTCCACAAGTTTTGCAGCAGCCTTGTCAATTCCTCGCCATATTTCAGCGATTGTTGCATCTAGCATGTAGCATGGAGCTGTGATGACGCGTTTTTCTTCGTCGTAAGCTATTTCGTCGAAGTTGCAGACGATGTTTTTTCCGCCCATGGCTTCAATTTTTGCTGCCGTGTTGGCATCTTTTCCCGAAGTAACTTTTGCTTCAAGTACTTTTGCAACGATTACAGGTGCTATGCAGAGTGCAACTATCGGTTTGCCTGCCTTGTTGAAAGCTATGATTGCCGATTCTACTTCCTTGTCAACCTTCATGTTGGCACCATCGTAGAAGTATGAGCAGAGGTTCTTGGCAGCACCAAGTCCACCCGGTATCCACAGTGCATCGAAGTCTGATGCGTTGATTTCGCTCAGTGGCTTTATGTCGCAACGTGCGATGCGAGCTGCTTCGGCGAGCATGTTCCTTTTTTCGTCTTCATGCTTCTGTGTGAAGTGGTTCATGACTTCGGTCTGATTTCTGTCTGGTGCAAAGCATTGGTATTTGCATCCGTGCATGTCGATTGCCAGCAATGACAATGTTGACTCGTGAATTTCGCTGCCGTCGCGAGTGCCGCAACCCGAAAGTATTACTGCTATTTTCTTCATATTGTGTTAGTTATAATTTTTTGCAAAAGTAATAAAAATCTGGAGATTGGAAAAGCATTATTGGTGTGCGCTGTTGGCTATTTCCGCCATTTTGCCAGTTTCATGTAGGCGAAGGAGGTTGCCAGCAGCAGCGAGCCGTAAAGTATTTCGGTGCACCATATCCATTCTACACTTAGGTTCCATACGCTTGAACTCAGATACAAGTAAACTACGTAAATAACAAGAACTCCTGCTTCAAGCAGCAGTGCCGAAAGCGTATGCCCTGTTCCCGATATGAACTCAAAATATATCATCGCAGGGGCGAGAACAAGTGTTGCAACGAGGATTACGTATATTGTGCTGGCTGAATTTGCTGCCAAGGTAAGGTCGTCGGTGTAGATTCTTGCTATGTATTGTGGTGCGCATAGGCATATTACTACTAGCGGTATAATAGTGGCAAGACTCATCTTGGCTATTTTTATCAGAGTATGCGGAATTTCGTCTTGCTTGTCAGCACCTATTAGTCTGCTGGTTAGTGTGTTGGAGGTAGCGCTGAAAGCAAACACTGGGATTGTTACCAGCATATAGACGCTTCTTACTATGCCTGATACGGCAATTGGCATTTCTCCAGTGTGTTCTATCATGGCGAAAAATACAAACCAAAGTCCAAATGACATAAGCCGTTGTAGCATAGTTGGAAATGCTAACTTTAGTACAGACTTTAAAAGTGGAAATTCAATCTTGCCGAATTGAAAAAGCCCATATTTGCGGAATGGTATCATTTTTAATGTGTGGAACACAAAAAGCAGCAATGCCGACAGTTCTGCACATACCGACGACAATCCTGCACCTCTTATTCCCATTTCTGGAAAACCCAAGTTGCCGAATATCAGCGAGTAGTCGAGGAAAATATTCACAGCTGCCATAAGGATGGTTGTGTAGGTGATTATTTTTGTATTCGATAGTCCTATGTACAGCGACCTGAACAGATAGTTTATGCATACAATTGCAATTCCGTAGTGCCTGTAATTGGTAAATTGTAGTGCAGCTTCATATACATTGGGCGAGTCTATTATTAGGTCAAGTAGGATGTTGGAAAAGAAATGCATTATTAACCAAAGCGTTATGCCAAGTATAATGGTAAAAAGAAGACCATGTTCAAACACAACGCCTATCTGCTTGTAATTTTGTTCGCCCAGACGCCTTGCTATGATGATTTGTACACCGATGGCAAATCCCATTGCTAATGCCGTGAAAACCAAGTAGTATATTCCAGCAAGCATAACAGCGCCAAGCTCTACGTTGCCAACGTGTCCAATGAAAACGGTGTTGACAAAAACCATTATGGTTTGAGCTAGGTTGCCGAATATTATAGGGTAGGAAATTTGCCAGATTTCCTTGTTGGTTACCGATAGCGTTGGTTTGTTGGCTGTTCCCATGATATGGTGCTACTGCTTGATAATCTTATGTTTATGCGTTGTGTTTCCAGAAAAGATTGTGATGATATACATTCCATTCTGGAAATTTTGCAAAGATATGGTGTTTTCTCCGTTTAAAAGTTTTCCATGGGCTATATTTTTGCCGCAGATGTTACTTATTGCATATTCACAGATTTGGGTTTGGGTGTAGCAATCAATTTTGATGATGTCGTTTGTTGGAATGGGGTAGATTCTGAAGTTTTCACTTTCAAGTTCTGATATGCCAACAAGTATGGTCTGAGCTTCGGTCGCTTCCGATTCATCGTGGTTGCAAACGCTTGACACATAGTATATATGGTCGGTATTAATGTTTTGGCTGACAGTAAAAATCGTGTCGCTTGTGTTTCCGATAAACTGTTCGTCTGAATATATGTTGTAGCTTGTGGCAGTGGCTGTAGGCGACCATGTTATTGAGTCGTAGGATGTTGTAACATAGCATGTTGCATTTTCGGGAGTTTCGCATTGTTCAATAAAAATGTTAATGCATACGGTTGTGTCTGCATATAGGTTTGCATCACATTCGGGGTGTATTGAGAAGCAATGTTCGCCGTTTTCAAGACCGGTTATTGTTATGATGTTTTCTGAGATTTCTGAATCTATTAGATTTCCGTTGTCGTACAGGCTAACTTCGTTTATCGGATATATTTTGTATCCTGATATTTTTATGTCGTCAATGCAAAGGAAATTTTTATTGCGTGATATGTTCCTTATTGCTACGTGTTTGGCTGAATCGGGAACTGAATATGTTTTCAGAGTCCAGTTGTCTGGGTCTGCCGAACCTCTTACTATGCAGGAGTCCAATTTTATCATTGTATCGGCTGTTAAATAGTAAACTTCCATGTTTTCCCAGTAGTTTGCCATGTGGCTTCCGCGTACGTAGAACGAAAATTCAAAGTCGCTGATAAAGTCAAGTTCTCTGCTGAAAATCCAGTCGTTTGTTGTGAGTGCTCCGCTTCTTATGCTAGCAAGGAATTGTTTTCCTGAATGTGGGTGTATAAGTGTACTTAGGTTTGAATCTTCCGAGTAAACTTTTTCGGGGTCTATGGTAATGAAGGCCATTTTTTCGCGGTTGTTCAAGAACGTATATCCTGATATTGTTCCTGTTGGCGAGTCATCGCCGTCAATATACGACCAGTCTTCATTTCCTTCCGGGTTTATGGTAAATGGAGGATAGGCATCGGTGTCATCAAAGTCGTCAAATATAGTGAACCGCTTTATGGTGAAGTCGTTCCATGTCAATGTGCAACTGTCGTCCGATTGTTGCGCTATGATGAAATCGGGCGGATAGCAGTCTTGTCCCTTTTGCGATATGGAAAAGAATCTTTCGATTGAAGTGTCGTTGTATTCAATTGTTGCTGAGAAATCAAACTTATGTCCGTATGTGGTTCTGTTTGATATGCTAATGTCGAAATTGCTGTTTTCGGCTGTTTCATTTGGCAAAAGACTTTGGTATAAAGCGGTATCTGTGTGAATAACAATAAGTTCATCATTGCAATATATTCTTATTTTTATGCTGTCGGCTTGCGTATCTCCTAGATTTGTGATGCTTATTGTTAAATGTGTGCTTGTGCCGGAATTTATCGTTTTGGGTGAAATATCGCTTATTTCAATGTATGGTTTGTTGGCCTCTATTACAGGAATGCTGTCGTATATTGTTGTTGTGTTGAAAGCTGTAACGACCAGTAACGCCTTGCCGTTGTGCAGGTTGTGTCCAATGGTTGCTGTGCCCCGCGAGTTGGTGAAGCCTTTGTAGTAGTTGCCGTCCTGCGATATGCACACCAGTGCGTTTCTGACAGGCATACCGTTTGAGGTTATGGTTGTGCTGTAGGTGTTCCCTTCTGTTATGATGTTTTTTGACGACTCAATTTTTTCAGGCGTCTTTGTCCTTAATTGCAGCGAGGCGTCACCAAAGCTTATCCATGTCTTTGTAGTTTCGATGTCGCTGTTTTGTGATGATTCGCAAAGCATTAGGTAAAAGGCATTTAGGATTATGCTTCCCCATCGAGTACGCTGTTCGTCTGTACTTAAGCCGTTGCTAGTTGTGTCGTTGTCGTAATCGTATCCGCCCGAAAGAATGTCGTAGAAGTAGTCCTGTCCTCGCATTGGCGGATTCCATGGCTGGTTTATGCTTGACATGAGTGTTGCAACAGCACCTCCAAATTTTGCTTTTAGCCATTTTTCGGCAAAGCAGTCATCATTGTGGAATGCTCCGTTTCGGCAGGCTACTGAAACTACGAATGGTAGTTTGTCGCCATTGCTGCTTGATGTAACATTTGAACCGCCATAACTTCCTGTAAGCCAGTATGAACCACTGCCGTGTCCGCAGTATGCAATGCTTGAAGCTCCGATATTTATACTGTTTGCCAATACATTTGACGAAACGTTGGTTTCATCGTCATAGTGCTGTGAATGAACGTTATATGTAAAGTTTGACAGTTTATTGTCGTATATTTTGCGTATGTGTTCGTAGTCCAGTTCGTTGTCATCGCCAGGACCTTCGCCAGAACCAATTCCTATGAACTTTCCGCCCCAGTCCTGACTTTTGTTGGGATTTTTCTCGTAGTTAATGCTTTTTTGTACTTGTGTTGCTAACTCTTCTGCATTTGAACATGAAAATCTGCTTATTGCAAGGTCGGGGTAATAGTCGCTGCCAGATACGCACCCTAATGCGGGGTCGGTAGGGCAGTCGTAGCAGGTTTCGGTGCCAAGTTCGTCCGATTGAATGTCGTTCCAGTCGCCAACAATCTGAACATACAGCAAATTTGGATTTTGGCTGTAAGTTTCTGCTATCCTTGAACTTACATTTTCTGCAGAGTCGCAGTTCTGTACTGTAACGTTGAAACCCATTTCTCGTTTCCACTTTACGTATGGCTCAATTACACTGTCGTATTTTTCTGGTGTGAGAACGAGAATGTCGCCATAGTCGTAATTTGGCAGTTGAGTGGTGTTACGTTGGCTTTTGTGCTCAATCTTTATTGAAATATGGTCATATATGCGCAAAGTTCTGGTTGCAGAATTGTATTGGAACGGAAATATCCTGATGGTTACCTTTTTCTCGGTGCGGAAATAAAACGGTTCTTCAATGCTAATGTTATTTTCAGGGAAAAAACTGTCATTTATTGATTCCGTATATATTATGTAAGGAATTGAATCTGGGTTCTGGTGACGGTAAATTGTTCCGCGTGATGGGATTATGGGAAAGTCAAGCTGTTGCTCGTGAAATTCGCATTTGTTAGTGTCGATTGAGATGATGTCGTTGTCTGAGATGCTTGTGGTTATGCTTGCAAACGGCATTTCTGGCCAGCCTTTTTTTTCAAGGAATGTATTTTTTCCAATGTCAATTTTTGAGAAAGTGCCTGTTGGTGTTGCTATTTGCTTGATGCTGTATTTGTTGAGATTATAATTGATGCGAGTTCCGTAGTCTTCTTCTGAATATGTGATTGCGTAGTTTTGCGACATTGCTGATAGTACAGCAAATGCACAAAGTATTAGCGTAAGCAATCTTTTCATTGTTAGTTAGGTTACAGCAATCATTATGGAAACGCAAAATTATGAAAAAAATTGCATTTAAATAAAAAATGGAAGTCATCTAACTTCCATTTTTTATCTTGTAAAATTTAAACAGGAAACCATAAAATGGTTCTTATTTTTCTCTCAGCTTGCTATGGAATTCTGTGCCTAACAATTTTTTGAATTGTTCCGTTGAACCCTTAGGAATGTAAATGTATTTTAATTTGGGGTACCTTTCAAAAGCCTTTTGGGAAATAGTTTTTATTGATAATGGTAGTGTTACGTATTTTACACCGGAATCGCTAAATAATCTGTCCTTTAATTCTGTGATAGAATTAGGTATGGTTATGCTTTCCATTTTTTCGCATCCCAGAAAAGCTTCTGTTTCAAGTGTCATTAAAGTTTTTGGAAGTGTTATGGATTTTAGATTAGTACAGTACATAAATGCTCTGTATCCTATTGATTCTAATGAGTTTGACATTGTAATGTTTTCAATGTCATAACATTCAGAAAATGCAAATTCTTCGATTTTTGTTACGCTGTTTGGAATTGTAACCGATTTCAGGTTGCCAGCATAGTGGAATGCTCTCTGTGCTATTGTTTTTATTCCTTCTGGAATAGAATATTCTGTGGCGTAGTTTGTTGGGAAATATGCAAATAGATGGTCTGAATGTACTGGTTCTGTAATGCCCGATTCGTAAAATGCTTGTAACCCAATCGTTTCTACTGAATTAGGCAGCTCAAAGTATGATAGCATTTTACATTCATAAAATGCTTTGTCGCCGATTTCTTTTACTGAATTTGATAAGGTTGCATATCTTAATTCTTCGCAGTTCATGAATGAGAATGCTGGCACGATTTCAACTTTGTCACCGAAGTTCACGGATGTTAGCGATTGGCATTGTGTGAATGCTGGATAATCTTTGTTCAATGGTTTGCAATTGGTTGCGTTGAAATTGACTACTGCAAGCTTTTTGTTTCTTACGAATGTGTTGGCTCCAATTTCCGTTACAGATTCGGGGATTGTTACCGTTGTAAGTTCGCACTTGAAGAATGCTGAATCTTCAATGGTTGTAACGGTATTTGGAATGTCAATTTTTTGTAGTGGAATGTTGGCAAATGCATTTCTTCCAATAGCTTTTATTCCGTTGGGAATTATAGAATTGCTGCATCCGAGGATAATCTTGTTTTCAGAGGTATTGACAATTGCGTTGCAGTTGTTGCGGCTGTCGTAGGTTTTGTTTCCATCGGCAACGGCAATGTTTGTCAGCTTGTCGCAGTTTGAAAACGAGGTTACGTAAACTTTTTTTACCGATGCAGGAATTACTATTGATGTCATTTCCTTGCAGTTGCCGAATGCATATTCAAGTATGGTTTCAGTACCTTCGTTGATTTTGTATTCTTTCATTCCTGAAGGATAGTACACAAGGTTTTTGCCTGTGTATATCGGTTTTGCGATGGCTGTACCGGTAAATGCGTTTTCGTAGCAATGTTCTATTATGCCGCCAATTTTTACAGATTTCAGAGCTGAACAGTCTTTGAATGCATCTTCCTTAATTATTTTTACTGTTTGTGGAATAGTTACCGATGTTAGGGAGCTTATGTTTTCAAATGCACCTTTGTTTATGACCGTTACTTCAAAATCGGTGTTCCTGTAATGCACAGTTGCTGGAATTTCTAGCTTCTTGACGTTTTCAACATCTCCCTTAATTCCATTAACAATCACTGTGTAAGGGCTTTCTTTTGAGGTTATTGTGTACCTGATGTATTGACCGGTCTTGCATTTCATTGAGAAATTAGGATCGTTTGGACCATGTGCTTCTGCCTGTGCCATTGCAATTGTACTGCAAGCGATTAGGACGATTAAAACTGCTATATTTTTCATCTTGTATATTTTTTTGCAAAGTTAGTTCTTATTTGGTTTTTGTCGCTATTGGAATAAACTTAATTGTGTGTCAGTGAGTCTATACGTAAGTCGGTGATATTTAGTAACTCCGTGTTCTTCAATAGCCTTTCTGTGCAATTTTGTTGGGTAGCCTTTGTTTTGCTCCCAGTGATATTCTGGAAATTCTTTGGCAATGCGGTACATGAATTCATCCCTGTAGGTTTTCGCAAGTATGGATGCTGCTGCAATTGACATGTATGTTGCGTCTCCCTTTACTATGCACTTGTGTGGTATTTCGCCGTATGGAATGAATTTATTTCCGTCTATAAGAAGTAGTTGCGGCGTTACTTTCAGGCCTGAAACAGCCTTGTGCATTGATAAGATAGATGCTTTTAGGATGTTTATCTGGTCGATTTCGTTGTTGTCCATCGATGCTACGCAGAACGATATGGCATCGCGTTCTATTTCCAATCTAAGTTCGTCACGTTTTTTTTCAGAAAGTTGTTTTGAGTCGTTTAGCTTCTCGTTTTTGTAGTCGGGCGGAAGAATGACCGAGGCAGCATACACCGGACCAGCAAGGCAACCTCGTCCAGCTTCGTCGCAGCCTGCTTCAATTGTGTTTTCCTTGAAAAATGGTTTTAGCATAATTACTTATTTTATAGCCTTTTCAATGCAGTTCCAAAGTCGTTCCGAAGTTTTTTGCCACGAAAATTTTTCACGTTGTTTCCGTCCTTTTTCTATCATACTTTCCCTTAATTCTTTATCGTTGCAAATGCGGTACATGTTTTCAGCAACCTTGTTGTAGTCTGTTGTCGAACACATTAGTGCTGCATCTCCAACAACTTCGGGCAGCGAGGTGGAATTGCCGCTGATTATTGCCGTCTCGGCATACATAGCTTCTAGAAGTGGAATCCCAAATCCTTCAAAATGAGGTATATAAGTTAAACATTCCGATGCTGCCATAACTTTGCACAATTCATCATTTTCAAGCCTTCCGGCGAAAATGACATTGTCCTTGTGCTTCATTTCTGAATGAACCTTTTCTATTGATTCTGTCTTGTGTAACGAACCACCAACAATTACAAGGTTGATATCGCAGTCATATTTGTCTTTAAAAATTTCAAATGAATGTAGCAATCCTTCAACGTTTTTGCGAGGACTTAATGCTCCAACAAATACGAAAAATTTCTTGCCATTGCTATATTTGTCGCGAATTTCTTGTTTCTCGCTTTCCTGCAGTGGTGTATATTTCTCGTTGGAACCATTGTAGCATACAGTAACTTTTTCTTTTTCAATGCCGTATGTGCTACAAATGTCATTTTTTGAAAATTCGGAAACAGTGCCTATATGAGCTGCTTTTTTTGCAAATCTTACGAAATACTTGTTGTAATACCAGCTTGTAAGTTTAGGAAGCTGTTGCGGGTTGTGCACGAAGTTTATGTCGTGTATTACATCGACTTGTGGAATATTTGTGCGTAACGAAATGTAGCCGTCTGTCGAAACAAAGACGTCAGCACCGATTTTTTTCAGCAATTTTGGAATTCTGTATTCAAACCACAATATCCAGAGAAAAGGATGTCGGGTAGGAGGGGCGAGCACTATTGGCGTAACATTGTCGGAGAAAACAAAATCCTTGTCATATTCCCTGTCGAAAATGAAAAAGAATTTGTGTTCGGGATGTTGCGCTGTGATGCGTTTCAGTGTTTCGTATGTGAACCAGCCTATGCCTTCAAGTTTTCCCTTGAGGAGCAGGCGTGTGTTGACGGCGATATTCATTTCTACAGTAGTCCTACTTCCTTAATTCGTTCCAAATCTTTAGGAGTATCAATGCTTACGCTTTCATGCTCGGAGAAAGCAACCTTAATCTTGTATCCGTTTTCCAACCATCTGAGCTGTTCTAGGCTTTCGGCAATTTCCAGTGGAGTCTGCTTTAGCTTTGTTATTTCAAGAAGTATGTCCTTTCGGTAGCCATACAATCCTATGTGCTTGTAGTACTGATGCTTTGTAATCCAGTTCGTTTCCTTGTGACCACGCAGGTAGGGTATGGGCGAACGGCTGAAATAAATGGCTTCGTTTGTGGTTGAAATAACAACTTTAGGCTTGTTTGGATTGAAAATGTCCTCCTTGTTGTTGATGGGTTTTACGAGAGTTGCAATCTCAGTGCGCTTTTTCTTGAAGCATTTCTTTATTTCTTCAAGTTGTTCTGTCTTGATAAATGGCTCATCTCCCTGAATGTTAACCACAACATCGAATTCCTTTCCTTCTTTTTCTTCAATCTTAATTATCGCTTCGGCGCAGCGGTCGGTTCCGCTTTTATGCTTTTTCGATGTCGTCACATATTTTCCGCCAAAACTTTCAATTTCTTTGGCTATGCGTTCGTCATCTGTTGCGACATATACAGTATCAAATACTTTTGCCGCTTGAATGAAAACGTTGTGTACCATTGTTTTCCCATTTATGTTTACCAATGGTTTGCCAGGAAACCTTGTTGATGCGTATCTTGCTGGTATTATTGCTGCAATATTCATTTGAAATCTATTTTCCTTTTGCAAATTTAAAAATATTTATTGCATTAGGTTGCCTATATTTGAAAAAAAAGCTGACCGAAAGGTCAGCTTTTTTGTTTATAAGAAAAATTTTATTCAACTATAATCTTCTTTACAGAAACGGTATCGTTGGCGATTACCTTTATGAAGTATGTTCCAGCCGAAACGTTCATGTCAAAATCAACATTTGTTTGTCCATTTATAGCCTTTTCTTCCAATACACGACCATTAATGTCGTAAAGTATGTAGGAATCAGCATTTTCATCTACAGTGAGGCTGAACTTACCATTGTTAGGATTCGGGAAAACTGAAATTGCATTCATGCTTTCTTCGTCAACGGATACTGGTTCAAACTTAACTTCGACTGTGTGGTTTGACTTAATATTTGTAAAGGTGTATGCAATTTCTTCGCTCTTGCCTGCGCCCTTTATTGTCAAAACGCCATCAATAGTGAACTCGCTTACATGGTTGCCCTCAGTTGGAGTCATAGTTACTGTCAAAGTAGAATTCTTCATTACTGGTCTAACGCCGTCTGGATTTACGCTTCCACCATTACCAACGGTTGTCGTTGTGATTGTAAACGGGTATCTCATTGCTTCGTAGTGCAATTCCCAACCTCTAGCTTGGTCGTCAGAGTCTGTAGTGAATTGAATGTAAAGAGGTGTGCCAACGTGCTTAACTGTATCTACTGGTTCGTTGCCTTCATAGAAAGTGTATAGCAATTGTCCGTTAGCATCTTCGCCTGCATAAATTTTTACTTCATCACCTGCTTCTAATTCAAAATAATTGAAGTAGTAAAGAACTGTATCGGTTTCGTAGTCTTTAATCTTGATAACCCAGTCGCAGTTGCTGTTCTTCTTGTAGAAGTTTGAGTAGCTACCATCGTTAATGTTCCAGTGTTCTTCTTCATAAACATTTGTCTGGTCGTTCATGCAGTAAGGAGCTGCTTCCAAATCAGGAACAGCGATATTGAATATTACGCACTGTCCGTAAACGAAATTGTTGCTGCCATCATCACCAGGACCTGAATGTGTGTTGAGGTTGTCGATTGTGTAGTAACCATCGTTAGCACCACCCCAGCCCCAGTTCATGTGGAATTCGGTAGTACCGTCGCTGTTTGTTCTGTAACCATCGCAAACCCAAGCGTGACCTGCGCCAGATGATGGGTGTCCACTATATATAAGTGGACGGTGCAAGTCAAGGTCTTCGATTAACATTCTGCTCCAAATAGTGTCATTCTCGTAGTAGTGTTCAAATGAGTCATCTGAAGTACCTCCATTGTCTCTGTATTTATAGTTTACACCATTTCTATATTTGAAGTTGTTTCTCAAAGCATCTGCAACATAGTAAGTCTGAGTTCCTGAACCATCATATCCATAGTCCATGTAGATGGATACACCGCAATGGAACATCAATGTAGCAACAGCTTGCTTTTGTGCATCGTTCCATGCGTTAGCACCAAATGATGAATAGAAGTTTGGCATATTCTCCCAGTCGTATGTTGTTTCTGATAAATTAATGGTATCCCATTGTCCCCAGAAATAAGTTAATTTTCCATCACCATGCTGTGGGTAATTCCAATATTTCATAACTTGAGCCATTGCAGTTGCAACACATCCTGTATATGTATGTCCGTGATCACCCTGCGAATGTTCCGGGCAAAGCATGTTGTAAGGATAGCTCTGATTCCATTTGGTTTGTACCAAAGCATTAACACCGCGGACAATAGAACGCTTTGCTGTTGGATTCCAAGCAGCAATATTTTTTTCAGATACAGCAATGTTTTTTGCTTCAATTACATCGAGCTGTTGCATATAATGCTTAATCCATTCCTGAGTAGCAGGAGCACCGTTTTCAAAATCGAAACTGCCTTCATCAGAATATCCGAGGATTGGAATACCTCTTAAATCAGCACATACGATTACGAAACCGCCTTCTTCAAAGTTGAATACATGGTAGCAGTCTTTTCCAGTGTTTTCCGACTTCAAAAGTTCGTAGGAACTTACGGACAAATTTGCTCTTGTCGGGAATTGTGACTTCATGTAGTTCAATCCGTATGTCATCGCTTCCTTGTTAGAAACTGTTGTTGAAGCATTCTGCGCGAATATGAATTGCGCTGCTAACAAGATGACTATCACTAAACTAAATCTTTTCATACAAAAACTATTTTGTGTCTTAAATAATAGATGCAAAGGTATTAAATTTTTTTTAACTACAATTTTTGATTTCTTTTTTTTTCGCTTTTTATCGCTGATTTTATTAACAAGGCTTGTTTGTTTATGCAAATTTTATTGTAATATCCTTATTACTAATTGTTTGATGTTTTGCTTGCTCGTCTTCTTTCAAGCTCTTTCTTGTAAGCAAACATCTCGTCCCTGTATTTGGCTGCTTCTAGGAAGTCCAACCGTGCTGATGCGGCTTCCATCAGGCGTTCGGAATTTTTGATTGCTTTTTCCAATGCGGCATCGTTCATGTATGGAACAACAGGGTCGGCTGCAATATTTAGCTCGGATTCCATATTGAGGTCATATCCTGTGGTATTGAGATTCAAAGCATTTGTATTGCTGGACTTTACGATTTGCTTTGGCGTTATGTTGTGTTCCGCATTGTACTTCATTTGCTTTTCGCGGCGATAGTTGGTCTGGTCTATTGTGCGCTGCATTGAACCGGTAATCTTGTCGGCATACATGATAACCTTGCCGTTTATGTTACGCGCTGCACGTCCAGCTGTCTGTGTTAAAGAGCGTTCCGAACGGAGAAAACCTTCCTTGTCGGCATCAATTATTGCGACAAGCGATACTTCCGGCAGGTCGAGGCCTTCACGGAGAAGGTTTACACCAATGAGCACATCGAAAAGTCCGTTGCGAAGGTCGGCAAGTATGCGCACGCGTTCTAATGTCTCCACGTCCGAGTGTATGTATTCGCACCGAATTCCGTATTTGTGGAAATACTTGGTAAGTTCTTCTGCCATGCGTTTGGTAAGGGTTGTTACCAGAATCCTCTCGTCGCGTTCGGCACGGACTTTTATTTCTTCCATCAGGTCATCTATCTGGTTTTCAGTTGGTCTGACTTCGATTATAGGGTCAAGAAGTCCTGTCGGTCTGATAATTTGCTCAACTATAATTCCCTCGCTTTTTTTCAGTTCGTAGTCGGCTGGTGTCGCACTTACATAGATTACACGGTCAACCATTGATTCAAATTCGGGAAGTGTAAGCGGGCGGTTGTCGATTGCAGCAGGAAGCCTAAAACCATAGTTTACAAGGTTTTCCTTTCTTGACCTGTCGCCGCCAATCATGCCTCCAATCTGCGGAATTGTAACATGGCTTTCGTCAATTACTGTTATGAAGTTTTTGGGGAAGTAGTCAATAAGGCAGAATGGCCGTCCGCCAGGCTTGCGTCCGTCGAAGTAACGCGAATAGTTCTCAATGCCACTGCAATAGCCGAGTTCCTTTATCATTTCTAGGTCGTAGGTAACGCGCTCCTCCAGTCGTTTGGCTTCTAGGTTTTTGCCTTCCTTGCGGAAATATTCTGCCTGAAGTACAAGGTCGTCTTGGATTTGTTTCACTGCCGATATTGTTTTGTCCTTTGTGGTAACGAATATGTTTGCAGGATAAATGTTTGCAGTTTCCAGTTCTTCAATCTTTTCGCCTGAGTATGGTTCAAACGAGTATATGACCTCAATTTCGTCGTCCCAGAAAATTACCCTAAGTCCGATGTCGTGGTGGGCAAGGAAAATGTCAACGGTATCACCCTTAACCCTGAATGCACCACGCTTGAACTCAATGTCACTGCGGAAATATAGTCCGTCAACGAGTTTTCGCAGCAGGTTGTCGCGACCAATGTTGTCACCGCGCGAAATTTTTATTGTATTTGCATGGAAGTCTTCTGGATTTCCGATACCGTATATGCATGATACCGAGCAGACTACAATTACATCGCTTCGTCCCGACAGCAGGGCGCTTGTTGCACTCAACCGCAGCTTTTCAATTTCGTCGTTTATTGAGAGGTCTTTTTCTATATAGGTGTCGGTTGTTGGCAGGTAGGCTTCGGGCTGGTAGTAGTCGTAGTATGAGACAAAGTACTCGACTGCATTTCGTGGAAAAAACGACTTGAACTCGGAGTACAGCTGTGCTGCCAAGGTCTTGTTGTGGCTAAGTACGAGCACCGGACAACCGACATTCTTTATGACGTTTGCGATGGTAAATGTTTTTCCGCTGCCGGTAACGCCGAGCAGTGTCTGGTGTTTTTGTCCATTTAGGAGCCCATTTGTAAGTTCGCGTATTGCTTGCGGCTGGTCTCCTGTAGGTCTGTATTCTGATATTAAGTCGAAGTCCATTTTCTTATTAAATTGGGTGCGCAAAGATAATAAAAGTTTCTGGGTTTCTATGGCTGGCGCCGTTTCAATGGCTGCGGCGTTTCTGTGGCTGTCGCCGTTTGTGATGTTTCACGTTTCAATGGCTTCGCCGTTTCTGTTGAGACGCGCCATGGCACGTCTTTACAGAGGTTGACGGCGTTTCAAGGTTTCTAGGTTTGTGAATTTGATGATTGTAGAGACGTTGCGCGCAACGTCTGTAGTAGTAGCGGCGCAATGCTTTGCGCCGATTTTAATCAATCAAATGTTTGAATTATTAAATCAGCATTTTAAATATTTTTTGTTCCTTTGCAAAAATTTTTTCTTATGAAGATTGTAAATATATTATTAATAGGTATAATGTTTCTTTTGCCATTGTTTTCGATGGCGCAGGAGCATGAGGACGGTTGGTTGCATTGTGGAACTGATTCCGTATATAATCAAATTGTCTTGCATAATCCGCAAGTGGCATTGAACAGGGCTAAGCTTAACGATTTCGTTCGTGAGTACATTAGGCAGAATCCCAAGAGCGATGACGATGAAGTTTATGTTATCCCTGTAGTTTTCCATGTTGTGCACCAGTATGGAAACGAGAACATTTCATACGCGGCAATTGAGGCTGCAATAGAGCAGATGAACAAGGATTACCGTAAGATGCGTTCTGATACAGCTTCTATAAAGGAGGAGTTCAAGCCGATAGCTGCCGATACGAAGATTGAGTTCCGTCTTGCGCATAAAGATCCGGACGGAAACTGCACAATGGGTGTTACACGTACTTATTCTTCGGCAACTAATAGTGGCGACGAGAGAACCAAGGAGATTGCTGGTAGCTGGGATAATTCCAAGTACTTGAATATTTGGACGGTAAAGGCGATGAGCGAAAGCGGTGTTGCCGGTTATTCGTACTATCCGGGAACAGCTCCCGAAGGCGGCGATGGCATAATATTGCTTTACGATTATATAAGCATGGCGTTGACACATGAAGCAGGGCATTATCTTAACTTGCCGCATCCGTGGGGAAGTACAAACGAGCCGGGCATGGCCGACAACTGCGATATTGACGATGGAATTGATGATACGCCTAACACTATCGGTCATACTTCGTGCGTATTGAATGATGTTACATGCGGAAGTCTTGACAATGTGCAGAATTTCATGGACTATAGTTATTGCTACCGAATGTTTACCAATGGTCAGGCGGCGGTAATGAGGGCTACGCTTAATTCTGATGTATCGAACAGAAATAATTTGTGTACAGCAGAAAATAGGATTGCAACCGGCACCGACGATGATTACATTGAGGTTGAGTGCAGTCCAATTGCTGATTTCAGCCAAAGCAAACAGATGATATGCAATGGCGCAACGATTACTTATAACGACCATACTTATAATACGACATCAGTAGATTATAGGTTGTGGAGTTTTGATGGGGGAGAGCCTGCTACTTCTATGGAGGAAAATCCAACTGTCACCTACGATGAAGGTGGAAGGTTCAATGTGGAACTGTATGTGGAAAACAGTGTGGATGGCAATACTTTGACAAAGGAAAATACTTTGCGCGTATATGACAAGGAAGATGGTTATGCGCTTCCTTATACTGAGAATTTTGAAACTTCTACATTCCCGTTGATTTCTGGAAACAGTGCAAACGACTTTTATGTTGAAAATTACAATCCCAATGCTCCAAGTGGTGACGAATGGTGGATTCCTAGGTCGGAAAGCTGGACGCAGGTGAATACAGGATTTACAGGCAAGTCGATTAGAATCAGAAATTCAAGGGTGGGAACTAAGAAGAATAAGTTTTATATGCCCAATATAGTGATTGATAATGATTCAGTTCCATTGGAAGTTTCATTTAAATATGCAGCAGCCGGCAGAAGTGAAGATTCATATACCGATGCTTTGAATTTTTATTATTCCACATCGTGTGGCGATACTATGCGCATTGGACATACGTTTTCGGGAAGTGCTCTTATAACTTCCATTGAGGATGACCCAAAGAATTTTATTCCGGCACATAGTGAATGGGAAGAGCATAGTTTTGTGATTCCTGCATCAAAACTGAGAGGAAGAAATTTCCGCCTAATAATCCAGAGCGAAAACAGGTTCGGCAATACGGTTTATATTGATGACGTTACCTATTCTCAGACATTGCCTTCGCTTGTGTCTGCCGAGACAGTAGGCATGTCGGTCTATCCAAATCCTTTCCGTGACAATCTGATGCTTGACGTTGAGAATGTTGAAGGAGAATATGTTGTTGAAATATACGATGTAATGGGCAGGCTGGTTTTTGATGGAAAATTCAATGAGGAGCATGTTGACCTTGGCAATGCTGTTGCAGATGAAGTTAATGGCGTGTATTTCCTGAAAGTTTATGGTGGCAATGGTTGTAGGACTATAAAAGTCGTTAAGGAATAATATGAAAAAGAGTTTCTGGATATTGTTGTTTGCTATAAGCCTGCCATTGTTGCTTCTAATGTCATGTGAGAAAACATGTACTTGCAAAACCTATAAGGATGGAGTGTTGACTGGAGAGGCTGTTGAGCGCATGACCGACGAATATAGGACATGCTCCGATATGAATATTATTCTTGAAACAGAAAACGGTGTGACGCGCGAAGTTGTTTGTAATTAGGCAATAAATGTAAAATATCATACGCAAATAACAATAGGTTGTTAGTATTTGTATGCTTTTTAACAAAAAATTAAGATTTGTTTTAAGATTTATTTTGTTATTTCGCAACCAGATAATATTAAGTTTAATTTAAAAGTTATTAGAAATGAAAAAGTTATTGGTTTTATCAGTAGTTGCTATTGCAGCAGCTTTCGCATTCTCATCATGCACACCAAAGGATTGCACATGCACAGCTAAGTTCACAGATCCAGAAGTTGAAGCTATCGTTGGTACTTCAGCAAACTTCACAGTAGAAGGTAAAGATCTTAAGGAAGCTGGTTACAAGAACTGCAATGATTACTATGAGAGAGTTGTTAAGGCAGGTGAAGTTGCAGGCTATACATTTGAATGCGTAGAAGAATAATTCTTTACTGAAACCTAAAAAACTTAGCCGTCCAATTGGGCGGCTTTTTTTTGTACATGTCTGATGGGGGCATATTTAGGAACAGCGGACATTTTTATTAACAAAAAATTAAGATGATGTTTGCATCGCTTTTTGTTCTTTTGCACTTCAAAATATTAAAAGTATAAATTTAAAAAAGTATTAGAAATGAAGAAGTTATTAGTTATTTTGGCAGCAGCTGGTTTGTTGTTCGCAATGTCATCATGCAATAAGACCTGTACATGCAAGACTTTCGTGGCAGGTAACGTTGTTGCTACAGCAGAAGATGTTGAATTGGATAAGGACAACACCAACATCAAGAAGTGTTCGGATATGAATACATACGTAACTGACAATAGTGGAAACAAGACTGGTATTGAATGCAAGTAATTTGCTGTCTTACAGAAAAATAAAAAGGCTTCGGATTTCCGAAGCCTTTTTTGTTTTGGTGGATACCGCTACTTTTTCTCTGATTTCTTTTCCCAGAAGTCCGCGTTCTTGATATTCATTTCCTTGGGATTGAAATCTGGTTCCTTGCCTTGTTTTTTCTGCTTTTCGTACGATTTCAGCAATTTGAATATCTTTGGCGATAGCAGCAATATTGCAATTACATTTATCCAAGCCATTGAGCCGACACCTATGTCGCCGAGATCCCACACGGTTTTGGCTTCGTGCAGCGAACCGAAGAACACCATTCCTATGACGGAAATTCGTACGCACCATATTGCAATCTTTTCCTTTCGTCCGTTGCCAAAAAGATAAACGACGTTGGTTTCGGCGTAGTAGTAATATGCCATCACCGTGGTGAATGCAAAGAAGAACAGTGCTACCGAAATTATTATGTTTCCCCATGATGCGCCGACAAGTGTTCCCAGTGCCGTTGATGTGTATGATACGTCTGGTTCGCCGAGTTTCGCTACCGTCGAAGTGAACAACATTCCGCCGTCGCCGTCGTATATGTTGTATGTCTTGGTAGCGAGAATCATTACCGCCGTTGCCGAGCATACTAGCAGAGTGTCGATGTAAACCGAAAATGCTTGCACAAGTCCTTGTTTTACAGGATGGGAGACCTTTGCAGCTGCTGCAACGATTGGTCCGGTGCCTTGTCCTGCTTCGTTGGAGTAAATGCCACGTTTTACGCCCATAGCTATTGTGCTTCCGAGTATGCCTCCAAGTGCCTCGTTCATTCCGAAAGCACTGCTAATCATATCCTTGAATGCGGCTGGAACAGCTTCTGCGTTGCAAATAAGCACAACAATAGAAAGTAAAATGTAAATTATGGCCATTAGCGGGGCGATTATTTCTGCAACATGTGCGATTCGTTTTACGCCGCCGATGATAACAAGTCCGATGAGTATTGCGACAATAATTCCGACATACATGGTATTGATACCGAAAGCATTTGAAAATGCCGTTGCTATGCCGTTTGAATGGATTGGCGGAAGAAAAAATCCACAAGCGAGAACCGAGCATGCGGCAAAAATAATTGCCAACCACTTGCATTTTAAGCCTTTTTCAATGTAGTATGAGGGACCGCCACGAAACTGCCCATTGTGTTCTTCCTTGTAAACCTGCGCTAATGTTGCTTCGGCAAAAGCGGAACCAGCGCCAAGAAATGCTATTATCCACATCCATACTATTGCACCCGGTCCTCCGTAGCCTATCGCCGTTGCCACACCGATAATGTTTCCTGAGCCTACTCGTCCTGACAGAGCCATTGCGAATGCTTGAAACGATGAAATTCCAGTCTTTTGTGTCTTGTCGTTGGAGAAAAGCAGTTTTACCATTTCGCCGAAGCGTCTAACTTGTACGAACCTTGTGCCGAACGAAAAGTAAAGTCCTGCAGCAAGACATAATATAACAAGGGGAGCGCTCCAGACGTATGAACTTATAGTTGATATTGTTTCTTCCATGTTTTATCTGATTAATGTTACATTGCCGCGATGTTCGTATTGTTCGCCATTTATACATTTGGCTTTCAGCCAGAAAACATAAACATCGGGAGCAAGTTGCTTGCCTTTGTAGGTTCCGTTCCATCCATCGGCGCGGATATTGTCGGTTTCGTAAACTAATGAGCCCCAGCGGTCGTAAACTGCGAAATATAGTTCTGTTACAATGGCATCGGGGTAGAATGGACGGAAAAAGTCGTTGTTGCCATCGCCATTTGGCGTAAAGGCATTAGGAACGAATATGTAGGGATCTCCACAGATTACTTCCTTGACAATCACCGATACTGTGTCAATTGCAATGCAGTTGTTGCCATCGTGGAACTCTACTGTGAAAAGCGTGTTTTCTGTTGGGTGTGCCAACGGAGAGGCTGCTCTGTTGTTGTCAAGTATTTTTCCGTTGTCCCATTCGTATGTGCCATCAGTCTCGGTTATTGCGGCAAGTCTTACATCTTCGCCTCGGTATATTACATTGGAACTGATTCTTGCATCAAGTTCTGGAATGTAACCTAAGTTGCTAATTGTATATTCTTCATGTAGTTGACATCCATTTGCATCGGTAACAGTCAATGAATAATCATTGCTACAAAGGTTTTCTATATAACTTGTTGTTTCCGAGTTCGACCATCTGTATCTGTATGGATTAATTCCACCGGCGACTGAGGTTTCTATTTTTCCGTTGCAATTGTTGTCGCAAAGCTGGTTTTCCTGTATGCTTGTGAGTTTCAGTTCTTCTGGCTGTGATACTGAAATATAAGCATCTGCCGTGCAACCGTGGTTGTCGGTTACGGTTATCGAATAGTTTCCTGCGGTAACTTCTATTTGAGTGTTTGTTGTTTCACCTGTTGACCAAACGAAAGAGTAGGGGATTGTGCCGCCGTAAGAAATTGAGTTTATGGTTGATAAGCCGCCAAAGCAGAGTATTGGATTGGTTTCCTGAATGTAGGTCTGTAAAACTTCAGGTTCGGTAATGTATGCAAACTGATGTGAAACACAATTGTCGGCATCAATTACCGTTACTACGTATCTTCCTGCGCAAAGTCCGTGAATTTCTGTGCCATGTTCACCATTTGACCAGTTGTAGGTGTATGGTGGTGTGCCGTTGCTTGCCGAAATGCTTATCGCACCGTCGCAGAATCCGTTGCACGAAACGTGGGTTATCGATTCGGTCTGTGAAGTAAGTGTTCCGGGTGCAGGCATTTCTATTGAACTGGATGCCGTACAGCCATTGTGGTCTGTAACCGTTATGGTGTTTAGACCTACCAGACATTCGTTGTTTGTGGCTGTGGTATAGTCGTTTATGTCCCATTGGTATGTGTATCCGGGAGTTCCGCCCGAAACATTTGCTGTTGCAGAGCCATAGCCAACACCATCGCAGACTGGTTCCTGTATGTTCGTGAAGTTAATCGTTATGGCTGGTGGTTCGGAAATTGTAACCGAGTTTGTCGTTGTGCAGGAATTTCCGTCTGTAACGGTTATGGTATAGTTTCCTGCGCAAAGTTCAGTTGCTGTTTCTGTTGTTTGTCCGTTGCTCCACGAATAGGAATATGGTTCGATTCCGCTTGCGATTATTTCTGCCGTTCCTTCGCAGTAGCCGTGGCAAATGTTGTTTGTTGTAGAACCTATGCTGCAGCTTATGTTGTCTATTGTTACCTCAACTTGGTCGGTGGTTGTACAGCCCATCTGGTTGGTAATTGTAACTGTGTATGTAGTTGCTGATGTTGGACTTACAGTTGGTGAATTGGTATTTCCGCCGCTAATAATTCCTGCACCTTGCCATTGGTAGGATAGTTGGTCGGTGCTATTGTTGGTTACGGTAAGTTGCACTTGTGCATTCGGGCAGATGATGTGCGAAGGTGTGAGGCTGTAGTAGAATCTGTGTATCGTAACCCTAACTTGACCTGTTGCGTAGGTGTTGCATTCCGATTCACGAACTCTTACATAATAGGTGAGGCTGTTTTCGGGCGAAACGTCAATTGTTTGTTCTGTTGAGATTATTGATGAGAAGTTAGGGTCAACAGACCATTCCCAAGCGACTGCATTTCCCGTCGGGAAAACTTGCAGGGTTGCAGTTCCGCCGGGGCATATTGTCGTGTCGTTTGAGGTTGTAAGTCCCACATCGGGGATTATGACATTGACGGTTTGTGTTACTGTATCGTTGCAAATGCCTTGAGCAACAAGCGTGTATGTTGATGTCTGTGTTGGCGAAACACTTGGATTTTGCACGTATGGGTTGCTAATTCCGTTTCCTTGTATCCATTCGAATGTTGTGCCTTCCGGATAGTCGGTTTCGGGACCTATGATAACGCTTTCGTTTGGGCAGCCTGTGATGTCATCGAGGGTGGATGGGCTTGGTGAAACTACGGTAACGAATCTCCTTATAGTGTCGGTGCGGTTGCAACTGGCTGGGTCGTTGGCTATTAGCATTACAGTATATGTGCCGCCATTGGTGTAGGTATGTGATGGATTTGTTTGTGTTGATGTTGTCCCATCTCCAAAATTCCAAAGAAAAGATGTTCCCTGCGAAGTGTTTTCAAACTGCACGTTATATGGTGCGCAGCCTACAGGCACAGGGTTGAAGTTGGCTTCGGCAAGGTTTTCTATTATCCTAATCTTGAATACGGCATTGTTGCAGTTTGTTGAGTTGTTTGTGGTTGACCATACATCAGAAGGACTTGCCGGAAACATCTGGCAGCCGCCGCAACTTGCACATACCGACTGGATTATATGTCCTTTCTTGTCGAAACGGCTTGTGCCACCGTCAACGTGGTCGCGACCTGATGCGCTACAGCTTGTATATCGCAGTTCACCGAAGAAAGTTGCGTATTCAAGTGCGCTTACGTCTTCGTTAAGTACAAGCACATAGAAGTCCATTCCGTCTGTGGTGTCTTGGATTGCGTCTGCTGTTACCTGCATGTTCTTTGTCCCGAATTCTTGGTCCCATGTATAGTAGTGTGCTTGTGCATCGTAGTAGTTGAACGGCCATTCGCGGCCCCATCCCGAGAGGTAAACCCTGTTGCAAACATCTACTGCAAAGGCTGTTATCGAAATATTTGGCTTGCCAGTGTTTGTTCCAAATTGGGTTGACCATTCAACATTGGTAAGGTCGTTGTTGAATTTTGTGATAAACTGACCGCTATTTGCCACATAGTATTCTGCATTCTGAACCAATACCGTTCCTCCGCATTTAGTTTGTCCGCATATATATACTTTGTTGTTGCGGTCGGTGCGAACAAAGTAGGCGTTGTCGTAAGCAGGCGAACCGAAGAAAGTCGAGGTAAGCAGGAATGTTCCGTTGTGGGCGACTTTTGCCACAAAAGCATCGGTGCTACCGCCATTGTATGTCTGGTTGTAGGCATTTGCGGTAGTCGGGAAGTTTGGGGATGTCGTTCCGCCTGTTACGAATACATTTTCATCAATGTCAAGTGATACGCTGAATATTGCATCATCTTGAGAACCACCAATGTACGAACTCCATGCAAGTTGCGAAAGGTCGGGGCTGAGAGCGAATACAACACCATCCTGACCGCCGCCGTGAGTTGGCTGAAAGCCCTCGTTTATTCCTGTTGGGAAATCGGACGAGAAGGTATTTGTTCCAACGTAAATGTATGATTTGCTGTTTACAACAACTTCACCGCGAGCACCATCGCCATAGTTGTAGTAGAGCGAGTCGTTGCCGTGCATTTCTACGTAGTTAATGCCTGTATTGGGGTCGGGAAGGGTGTAAGATGCTTTGAAGTTAAGTCCGTCGTTGCCAGTGCCGCCGATGTAGGTGCTTCCCATAAGTTGCGAACCGTCTTCTGATAGTTTTGACACGAAAATGTCAACTCCGTTGTGGAATCCGATAACGTTGTCGTAGGTTACGCTTGTACCACCGTTGAAAGTGCGGTCGTAGACATTTGCTGTTGTAGGGAAGTCTGGCGAACCAGTGGTGCCCATTATTACTAGCTGGTTGCTTTCGGTGGCGACGAGGCTGTGAGGCATTTCCTGTCCGTTGTGTCCGCCGAGGTAGGTTGCGTATATGCGGCTTGTGCCGTTTGAGTTGTATTTGATTATACCGATGTCGCAGCCTTCAAGGTAGCTTGTGGCGTTGTCAGCCCACGGAGTTCCGCCTGCGTATGTTACCTGATATGCACCCGTGGAAGTAGGGTAGCCTGTTGAAAATACGATTCCGCCCGAAAAGACATTGTCGTTGTAGTCGAAGGTGGCGGTAAAACCCCAGTTGTCGCCAGTGGAACCAGTGTAGGTCGAGAATACCAGTGACGGGTCAATTACAAGGTCGTAGTTTTTGTCGTAACTTTCTGAAATCTTGTATCCTACAATGTTCTTATGCAATATGTATTCGCAGCTGATGTTTATCGTGTCGCCATTGATAATCTGGTAAACCTTTGGCGTATATTCCATTATGTCGCGTATTGTAGTATGGGCAATCAGTACGCCTTCTGATATTTCAATTCCGTCTGTACCAATGTATTCAAGCTGTATGTCCTTGTAGTTGCCTCCCGGATGCACTATGAAGTCGTACTTCATGCCGCGACTGTCGGAGGAGTAGCGTATGTCGATGTTGTTGTATATGCCTGTATATTCTACCTTTCGGAATTTTATTACATGCGAAGCCCATTTTGACTCGTCGCTGCCAATGAAATAGTTGCAGTAGTCGCTTGTTGCATCCGAACTTGAAATCTTAAGTGGCTTTTTTGAATTTCTGAAAGCAACTTTGTATGCATGTCCGCGACCGGCAGCATTTTCGTCGTGCCATTCATATTCATCGTGTGCGTGGGAGTGGTGTCCCATCTTAATATCTGTAATGTTGAATGTGAAGCCGTTGTCCTCGATGAAAAGCGCACCATCGTTTAGCTCCATCTTGAAATTGACGTTTTCGTGCCATTGTCCCTTGTTTTCAATGAATTCGTATTGTGCGAACATGGGATTGTTCAACAACACCATTGCAAGAAATACAATTATTATTAGGTATATTTGTTTCATCAAAAACAGCCTCTGCAAAAAATCGGTTAAAGATAATGCTTTTTATTTGAAAATAAGACTATTTTTTATGTTTTTTTTATGCTGAAATAAAAATAAAAAAGAGTCAGCCGATATATCGGGTGTAGGTATGCGATAAGAACATCCTATCAAACATAAATAGAAATAAATATCAACTTTAACATTCCGCTCATGCCGCGGGGGCATTTACTTTTTTTGTCACCAAAAAAAGTAAACAAAAAAGTGTGTCCGCTGCGTCTGCTTCGCTAAAAATCAGCTACACTATGCTAAAAGTCAGAAACTTGTCTGCGTTTCACTCCGACTTCAAACAGTCTGACTTTTTACGCTTCGTTCCGCCGATTTTCTTAACGCTCACCAGCCGAGGCGGCAATCAAGGTATCGCTTTCAGCGATGAGTAAAAAAAGGAAATCCATCTTCGAGAAATTCCGTTTTATACATTGCCAAAATAAATCTTCTCTCACTTTTTCCGTTGTCCATAGGTAATATTGCAATTGATGCTAACAAAAAACAAGAGGCTAGATTTTCCAGCCTCTTGTTTGTGTTTACAATCAATGATAATGGATTATTTTACCTTTGAACCAATCTTGTCGTAGCCATTGGCTTCGGTTGCAAGTTTCATTGACTTGTTGTAGTTGTCGGCTGCATTTAGGATAGCGAAAAGTTCAGTTTGAGCATCCTTCTTGTCCTGATACTTGGTTTTGATTTCAGCATCAATGCTTTGATACTCGCAGAATGCATCGTTTATCTTGGTTGCTTCCTCGTCGGTGATTTCATTGTCGGCGATTGCATCCTTGATAAGGTTTGCTATCGAATTCTTTGTTTCCAAGATTGTTACTGCATCATGTACAGGGCAAATCTCTTTAGCGCATTCTTCCTTTGGTTCGTTATTTTCCTTTGGTTCTTCCTTGCAGCTGTAAAGGCACATTGCAAGAGCTGTCAAAATTGTTAAAAATACTAATTTTTTCATATTTGTAATTATTTATTTGTTAGACTTAATTTTGCATATCCTTCAGTATTTGCGAGCTTTATGGTTACGTCAGCCATTCTTACCCAAACGGCATCAGAGGTGTATTGCTGTTCAAACTCAGCACGGTCGTTTGCATTACCTGCATAACTTTCTGTTATTTCAGCAATTAAATCCATGTAGGATTTTTCCGATTTCTTGATTAGTTCAACATCGTCGTCATCTATCACGTCATCGGCGATGGCTTTTTCAACGTTGTCGCAATATTTGTTTACGGCATTTACAACCTTTTCGGCATTGTCGGCTGGCGTAGTTGCGCACGACCACAACACTACCGTGAGGGCAACTGCTAAGAACAAAGGAATTTTCTTCATCATATTAAACATATAGAACAAAATGCAAAGTTAAATTTATTTTTGAACAATATGAATATTGTGAGGTAATTTTTTTGAAGATTTTTTTGATACTTATTCCTTGTTGAAAAAATACACGCTGTATAAATCTCAAACTCACAAATAAGTTGTAATTTTGCACAAAATTTTCCGAAAATGAAAGATTACAAGAGAATAACCATAACTTCCGCTTTGCCGTATGCAAACGGACCGGTTCATATTGGACATCTGGCTGGCGTTTATGTGCCTGCTGATATTTATGCTCGCTACAACCGCCTGAAACATCGCGATGTGCTCTTTATCGGCGGCTCAGATGAACACGGCGTCCCCGTAACGCTCAAGGCTCGCAAGGAAGGCGTAACTCCGCAGGACATTGTGGATAGATACCATAAAATAATTAAGGAATCGTTTGAAGAATTTGGCATTTCGTTCGACATTTATGGTCGTACTAGTGCCGAAATACACCACAAGACGGCTTCAGAGTTCTTCCTTTCGCTTTACAATAAAGGCGAATTCGTAGAAAAGACATCAATGCAGTTTTATGATGAGCAGGAACAGCAGTTTCTTGCTGACCGCTACATTATGGGAACTTGCCCAAAGTGCGGAGCCGAAGATGCTTACGGCGACCAGTGCGAAAAGTGCGGTTCGTCGCTTAGTCCTACCGAACTGATAAATCCGCGCTCGATGATTAGCGGAAATGCTCCCGTAATGAAGGAAACCAAGCACTGGTATCTTCCACTTGACAAGTACGAGGAAGAACTTCGCCATTGGATTCTTGAAGAGCATAAGGAATGGAAGCCAAATGTTTACGGTCAATGCAAGTCGTGGTTGGATTCGGGATTGTTCCCGCGCGCCGTTACCCGCGATTTGAACTGGGGCGTAAAAGTTCCGCTTGAGGAAGGCAAGGACAAGGTTCTGTATGTGTGGTTCGATGCTCCGATCGGCTACATTTCAAATACCAAGATGTTGTATCCCAACGACTGGGAAAAGTGGTGGAAGGACAAGGACACCAAGCTGGTACATTTCATAGGTAAGGACAACATTGTGTTCCATTGCATAATTTTCCCGTCGATGTTGCGTCACGAAGGCTCCTACATTTTGCCCGACAATGTTCCTGCAAACGAATTCCTTAACCTTGAAGGCAACAAAATCAGCACATCGCGCAACTGGGCTGTATGGCTGCACGAATATCTGCGCGACTTCGAAGGAAAGCAGGATGTTTTGAGATATGTTCTCACAGCCAATGCTCCCGAAACCAAGGACAACGATTTCTCATGGAAGGATTTCCAGACAAAGAACAACAGCGAACTCGTTGCCATTATGGGTAATTTCATTAACCGTGCTGTAGTGTTGACACATAAGTATTTCGGTGGAAATGTTCCGCAACCGGCTGAGGATACCGACTACGAAAAGGAAATTCGTGCCGAAATAGCTCGCATCAAGGAAAGCCTTGAAAACAACATTGAAAACTACAAGTTCCGTGAGGCTTTGAAGGATGCAATGGCAGTAAGCCGTCTGGGTAACAAATACTTGGCCGACACAGAGCCGTGGAAACTTATCAAGACAGACGAGGCACGCACACGCACCATATTGTACTATTCGCTTCAGTTGTGCGCATTGTCGGCTACTTTGGCTGAGCCATTTTTGCCGTTCACAAGTGCCAAGTTGTTCAAGATGCTGAATTTTGAGCGTCCCGACTGGGAAAGCACGACAAAGGTTGACTTGATTCCTGTAGGACACAAGATTGGCGAAGCAGAACTATTGTTTGAACGCATTGAGGATGCTGCTATTGATGCTCAGTTGCAACGCCTTGAAAACATCAAGATTGAGAACGAAAAGAACAACTACAAGCCGCAGCCTGTTAAGGAAAATGTTGCTTTCGACGATTTCATGAAGGTTGACATTCGCGTTGGTACAGTGCTTGAATGCTTCAAGGTTCCGAAGGCTGACAAGCTGTTGCAGTTCAAGATTGACGATGGCATGGGTGGAAGGACTATTGTCAGCGGTATTGCAAAATACTACACCGAACCAGAAAAGCTTGTTGGTACTCAGGTTTGCTTCATTGCCAACTTTGAACCGCGCAAGTTGAAGGGCGTTGTTTCGGAAGGTATGATTCTCTCTGCCGAGGATGCCGATGGTCGTTTGGTTCTTTTGCAACCGAGAGACTTGGTAAAATGCGGAGTTCGGGTAGGATAGTTTTTTGTTTTTTTCATAGTTCACATAGTAGTGTTGTTTTTTGCAGCACTACTATTTTTTTTACTACTGTCCGCATAAAATATGCGCTGTC
Organism: Bacteroidales bacterium; assembly: GCA_017645925.1. Classification (GTDB taxonomy): domain Bacteria; phylum Bacteroidota; class Bacteroidia; order Bacteroidales; family ML635J-15; genus Bact-19. The sequence continues at coordinate 18,595 of JAGCNN010000073.1, read as the reverse complement.
ACAGTTTTTGCATTGCTATGCTGCAAAAACATGCGCCAGCGCCGTCTAATACATACGTTATTCTATATATATGTAACCTCTCCGAGGTTGCTCTTATAATAAACTGATATTACGTTCTTTACTATGATTTCACAAACTTTTAGCGGAGTTTTTTTGACGTTTACATGAACAATGCCATCAGGTAGTAGGTGAGCATACCGATAGCGGCGCTGATAGGTATTGTGATTACCCATGCTACTATAAGTTCGATGGTAACGCCCCAGCGCACAGCCGAAAGTCGTTTGGTAGAACCAACGCCCATGATGCTTCCCGAAATTACGTGCGTTGTGCTTACAGGAACGCCAAGGTGCTGTGTTATGAAAAGCGTTATTGCTCCGGCAGTCTGTGAGCAGAATCCTTCTACAGGTGTTATCTTGGTGATTCTGTTGCCCATAGTCTTTATTATTTTCCATCCGCCAGACATTGTGCCTATTGCAATTGCAGTTATACATGCTATTGGAATCCAGCTTGGTGCGCCTGTTAGGTTTGCTGTAGCATCTGGATTTGTTACGGTGTCGGGTAGAAGCCATTCGCTAAGACCGTCGAAGCCGTATTGTGAGCCGTAGGCTACCATTGCGCAGGCGATAAGACCTATTTCCTTCTGCGAGTCGTTTAGCCCGTGACCTATGCTCAGGCAGGCTGACGAAAGCAGTTGTAGGCGTTTGAACCATTTGTCGGCTTTGTGCGGCTTGGCTTTTCTTGCTATCCAATACAGGAGGATTGTTATTAGGTTGCCTGCAATGAATCCTATAAGCGGAGCTATGAATATGAATAGTGCAATGTATCCTACTGTTGACCAATGTACAGCATCCCAGCCTTTTGCGGCTATTGCAGCGCCTGTAAGTCCGCCGATAAGCGTGTGAGATGAACTGGATGGGATTCCTTTCCACCAAGTTATAAGGCTCCAAGTTATTGCCGCAACAAGTCCTGCTATCAGCAATGGCATTGTAACAGATGCTTCCTCGACTGTTTTTTGAACGGTGTTGGCAATGTTGAATCCTAATATGTATTCGGCAATGAAGAAAGCAACGAAATTGAAGAATGCCGACCATATTACCGCTTGGGTAGGGGAGAGCACTCTTGTCGAAACTACGGTTGCTATTGAGTTGGCGGCATCGTGGAAGCCGTTTATGAAGTCGAAGATAATGGCGAGGACGATAATTGCAATTAGAAAGCCCATTCTATGCGTATTTTACAATTATTGTCTTTATGATTTTGCCCACGTGCTTTGCCATGTCGGTTGTGCGCTCCATGTGCTGTACAATTTCCTTGTTCTTGATGATTTCCTTTGTGTCGGTTTCTTCCTCGAAGAGGTTCTTTACAAAGTTTTCGTAAATCTCATCGGCTTCCTGTTCAAGGTCGTGGAGGAGTTCGCATTGTTTTAGTGCGAGGTCTGGCTTCTTGTTGATTGTTTTTAGTTCGTGCAGCGAAATATTGATTGCGTTGCAGCATTCGCTGATGATTTCGGTCATCCTCACCGAGATTTCTGGAATTTGCTTTGGACGGAACAGCAGTATTCGCTTCGAAGTGGAGTTTATGAAGTCGAGTGTGTCGTCAACGGTTTCGCAGAGGCTATGTATGTCCTCGCGGTCGAAAGGTGTGATGAACGAAATGTTCAGTTCTTCGTAAATCTTTGCAATTTCGGTATCCGACTGGGTTTCGCACTCCTTGATTAACTTATAGTCTTCTTCCATTTCTTCAAAAGTCGGCTTTTTGATGAGTTCAGCCTGCTTTTGTGCAGCTTTTGACAGTAGGTCGCCGACTGTATTTATCATCGGGAAGAACTTGTTTTCCTTAGGTTTAAATCTTGAAAAAAACGAATTAAATGACATTTTTACTTTTTTATTTTCGCTTGCAAAAATATCATTTTCCAATGTTTTTTGCACTACCTATTTTTTGTCATTTTGGGGTTAAAATATGGCAAAAAGTTATTTTTTAGCCATTATTTTTCTGATATACAGATGATTTCAACTATTGTCCCCACCATGCATATACTTGCTGCCAATGGCTTGGTTTCGTATTTTACATATACTTCTTTACCATCTTCCAGCTTTATGTTGTAGAATTTTTTGAGATTTGTTGGTTCTAGCTTTTTTCCATTGTCGAGCACGAGCACCCACGAGCACCCGTCGAGGCCTGTCAAGTTCTTCAATGTGGCGTGTTCGCTGTCGGGGCAGGCATTAGTTTCATTCTTGTTTTCTGGTTGAGTTTCAATGGAATTAATGGGTTTGCTGCACGATAAAATCATGCAGCAAACCATAAGAATCAATATTGTTATGCGGTTATAGGTTTTCATACCATTCTGCGTTTTCTGCGTATAACGAATAGTATGTGTTGAACAGTTCGGTACGCTCGTTCTTTTGGAAAATAGAAACGATTCTGCCGAGTGTTGCAATGTTCAGTTGTATTTCCTGTGCGTTTGTGTTGCGTTTCTGCTTGTCGAGCGACCTGTAGTATCCGAGTTCAGTGAGGACTGTTTCTACACCTTCAACAAGTATGCTGTCGGCAATTTCGGGTTCGCCGGCTTGATAATAACCTTCAACATAGTCGCAGTCGAAATAGCTTACGGGGTACATTGCCGGAGGCATAACCGAGTCGCACCTTGCCATGACTTCCTTTGCCTTGTCGGTCTTGCCTTCCTTGACAAGAGCCTTTGCAAGTTCACCGAAATTGCTTCTAATCTTCACAATCTTTGTGGTACGAAGTATAGTCTGGTCAATATATACATCCGGGTTGTTGATGTTGCCCCAAGTGTAAACGTTCATCAGGTTGTTGTACATGATGTCGGTGTTGATGTCGCTGCTGGCAACGCCTTCCGGTGCTTTTGCCTTCTTGTTCATCGGGGTAAGGCGGAATGCAAAGCCTTCGTTGTGGAAGTAGTTGTCCAAGTTAAGCGTGTGACGGCTACCGAGCGATGTGATGTAGATTGGACGCTCCCAGTCGTTGGTGTTCAGCAGGTCAAGAATCATCATTTCGTTCTTGAGCAGGTATTCCCTGTTGAGGTCAATGTTGAGAACTGTATCGAAGTAGATTTCAGTTTCCCCTGCTGTATCCTTGTAGAATCCAGGATATACGCAGCCGTATTCGATGACTTTCTTCGGGTCGGCCTTGAACGAGAATTTCTTCGACGGGAACATATAATATACGTCATCGTTTGACTTGTATGTATTGTTGTCGTCGTTGATGTATTTCATGAATTCGGGCAGCGGCATGAATCCCTTGTCCTTTCGGCGCGAGTCGAACATCAGTTGGTCGCGCATGTTAGGTTCGTACTTGCTGCGGTCGAGCGACAATGGCATTGGCTTGGCGTCGTAGCTTGCGCATTTCATCTGGTCGATGTACCAGTCGGAAGCAAAGTAGGGCAGACAGCAAATCTTAATGTCAGGTCTGATTCCTTCAACTTCCTGGGCGTACCATACGGGGAAAGTATCGTTGTCGCCATGAGTGAACAGGATTGCGTTTGGTGCGCAGGTTTCCAAGTAGTTGCGAGCAAAATCGTGTGCTGCATAGCGGTTGCTGCGGTCGTGGTCGTCCCAGTTTTGTTCGGCCATGATATATGGCACAGGAACGCAGATTAGCAATGCAATTATTCCCGCAGCTGCACTAGGTGTAAACTTCTTGAATAGTTCGTAAATAGCGGCTGCGCCAAGTCCAATCCATATTGCAAAGGCATAGAACGAACCAGCGTATGCATAGTCACGTTCACGAGGCTGGATTGGTGTCTGGTTGAGGTAAACAACGATTGCTATACCGGTGAGAATGAAAAGCAAAGAAACAATCCACCAGTCCTTAGTGTTCTTCCAAAGCTGGTAAACAAGTCCGATGAGACCGAGTATCAACGGAAGCATAAAGTAGCGGTTGTGCCCCTTGTTGTTTTTCAGGTAGTCGGGCAATAGGCTCTGGTCGCCGAGACGGGCATTATCGAATGCATCAAAACCTGTAATCCAGTTGCCGTGGACGGTGTTGCCGTGTCCTTGAATATCGTTCTGCCTGCCAGAAAAATTCCACAGGAAATAGCGCCAGTACATCCAGTTAAGCTGATAGTTGACGAAGAACTTTATGTTGTTAAGTCCTGTCGGTTTCTTTTGTGAAGCCTTCATGCCGCCGAAATCCTTGTAAACTGCAATGTGGTCGGCTTCGCGGCTATACATGCGTGGGAAAACTCGGCATCCGTTTGGCTTGAACACCGGTTTGAACCTGTGACCTACGCAAACATATTTGTCGCCACGCTTGGTGTAGATTTCGGTCGTGTTCTCGTATCTGTCGAACTGAGCGTTGAAATCCTGTCCGTACAGCAGAGGACGGTCGCCGTACTGTTCGCGGTTGAGGTATGACAGTAGGTTGAACATATCTTCGGGATTGTTCTGGTTCATCGGCGGATTGGCGTTAGACCTTATTATTATTATGGCGTAGCTTGAGTAGCCGATAATAATCATTGTAAGGAAAAGCATTGCCGTGTTGAGAAGCGACCTGTATTTCCTGACGATGAATGTTATTAGGCAAACAATTATTCCTATGATAATTAATATGTTTAGGAATGTGTTGCCCGTAAACAGTGCTGCACCAGTAAGAATTAGCGAAAAAGTTGGGAAAATAGTGTTTAAAGCTATATTTTTACTTTTCTGTGAAAAATAGATACTGAGAACCAAGCAGATAATCGTAAGTATTGCCCATACTACAAGTCCGGTATTGAATGGGGCTCCGAAACTGTTGGTGAATAGAAGTTCGAACTTTGAAGCGACAACTGCTACACCAGGGATTATTCCCCACATAATCATTGCTATGGCAAGTAGTGATATGATGGTTGTGATTATGAAGCCTAATATTCTGAATCCGGCGTTTGATGGTTTGAATTTCCTGTAGTATATCACGAATGCTATTGCAGGGAGTGTCAGCAAGTTCAGGAGGTGAACGCCTATAGCCATACCTTCCATAAGTGCGATGAGCAGAATCCAACGTCTTGATGTCGCGTCTTCGACGTCTGAATCGTACCATTTGGTTATTGCCCAGAACACTATGGCTGTGAAGAACGACGAGAAGGCGTAAACTTCACCTTCTACAGCCGAGAACCAGAAGGTATCGGAGAAGGTGTATGCCAGCGAACCTATCGTACTGCAGGCCAGTATTGCTATGGTATTGCCTATGTCGTATTTGCCGTCCTTGGCTATGAGGTGCTTTGCAAGGAATGTTATTGTCCAGAAAAGGAACAGGATTGTGAATGCGCTTGCCAAAGCTGACATTGAGTTTATCATCATTGCCACCTGTTCGGGACCAGAAGCGAACATTGCGAAGAATCGTGCTATAACCATAAAGAAAGGTGCTCCAGGCGGATGTCCAATCTGCATTTTGTTTGATGATGAAATGAATTCACCGCAGTCCCAGAAACTTACCGTTGGCTCTATGGTCATCAGGTAGGTGATTGCTGCTACTATAAATACCACCCATCCGGTTATGGTATTCAGCAGTTTAAATCTTTTTTCAGTCATTTTTACTTTAAATTTTTAAAAGCGCAAAGATAGTGTTTTTTTTGATTGGAAAGTGAAAGATTTGCGGATTGGAAAAATTGCAGATTCGGTTTGTTTTTTGGCTTAATTGTCTGGTTGTAGTAGATTGAATTTTTGAAAAAATAGATTACTTTTGTGCTTCCTAAAAAATAAAAAACATGAATGATTATTGTGATATAGAAAAAGATAGCCTTGGTGCAAATGTAATCCGCTACAAGGCTCATTATGTGGTGGAAACGGAATGGATTGACGAAAATTCTGTAAGCAACGACTATGACTACGAAAGCAACGAAGGCCTTATTGTCCTGAAAGATGGTGTTACGGAGATTGGTGAAGGCGCTTTTACAGATAGTTTTGATGTCGTTTCTGTTGAAATTCCAAATACGATTACGACAATCGGTATGGGAGCATTTGCGTATTCGGTAATCTCATCTGTGGTTATTCCCAATTCGGTGACGGAAATCTGCGAAGGTGCGTTTAATGGCTGCGATGAATTGAAGTCGATATATATTCCCGCATCGGTGGAACGAATTGGTGTTGAGGCATTTCTGAATTGCACAAAGTTGAATTCCATCGAGGTTGACAAGTCGAATCTAGTTTACGATTCACGTGAAAATTGCAATGCCATAATTGAGACAAAGACAAACAAGCTTCTTTTCGGTTGCAAAAACGCTTTTATTCCTAATTCCATAATCGAAATTGAAGACGGTGCTTTTTATTGTTGCGAAGGTTTGAAGTCTGTCGTTATTCCTGATTCTGTCAGAAGGATAGGGGAATGTGCATTTTATGCTTGTTATGGGCTGAAATCTATTGTAATTCCATCTTCTGTGACGAGAATCGGAAATGGCGCTTTTTATGAATGTTGCATGCTGGATTCGATTGAGGTTGACCGGAATAATGTCGTTTACGACTCACGGCAAAACTGCAACGCCATAATCGCAACCCGAACAAATGAACTTATTGCAGGCTGTGTCAATTCGTTTATACCAGAAGGCATTACTAAGATTGCCGTAGGCGCTTTCGGCGGTTGCGATAGGCTTACGACCATTGATATTCCCGATTCGGTGGAGAGTATTGGTGAAAATGCTTTTTGCACTTGCTATCGCCTTACGGATGTGAAAATTTTAGGCAATTTGACCGAAATAGCTGATGGTGCATTTACCAAATGCGGTGAGTTGAGAAATTTGAATTTCCCAGAATCGTTGAGAAGAATTGGTGTATCAGCCTTTTATGATTGCAATAGCTTGTTGTCGTTGAACATTTCACGTTATGTGGAAGAAATTGGCGAAGGTGCATTTATGGGCTGTGGCGGTCTGAAATCCATTGTAGTTGACGACCATAATCCATATTACGACTCACGCGAAAACTGCAACGCGTTAATTGAGACGCAGACCGACATTCTTCTGGCAGGTAGCGAAAATGCAGTAATTCCCGACTCTGTGACAGAAATTGCCATTGGCGCCTTTATGAAATGCAGTGGTTTGAAGTCGATAAATATTCCCGATTCTGTTACAAAAATTGGCGAAATGGCATTCTATTGCTGCGAAGGGCTTACATCGCTTGTTATTCCTGATTCTGTAACCGAAATCGGACATGATGCCTTTAACGATTGCTTTGGACTAACATCGGTGTCGCTTCCATATTCTCTGACCGAAATCAGCGACAATATGTTCTGGCAGTGCAAGTCGCTTAAGTCTGTCGTTATTCCCAATTCTGTGACGAGGATAGGCAAGACGGCTTTCTGGGGATGTACAGGGCTTGAAACTGTGATTATTCCATATTCGGTAACCGAAATTGGTGAAGATATTTTTGCGGAATGTGATTCACTAAGAGCAATTACAATCCCAAGGGGAATGACATATCTGTTCAAGGAAATGTTGGACGAAAAATTGTGGGATAAGTTGGTGGAGAAGTAGCGCGGTTAACAAATATTTTTCTTCCCAATTTCAAAATTCCGAAAATTGTAGTATCTTTGCAACCGAGTTGCAGGGGCGTTTTGTGCGGTCGTGTGGCTTGACGAGGAATGTAAACGATTGTCGTTCTTCGTGTTCTAAAAATTGATTTATGGATAACAAAATAAGACTTTATTCAGAAATAGGCAAACTGAATGCTGTCCTTCTGCATCGTCCGGGAATTGAAATCGAGCGAATGACTCCCGAAAATGCTCACGAGGCTTTGTACAGCGATATTCTTAATAAACGTATTGTTGATGGTGAATATGCCAATTTTGAGGGCGTGCTTTCAAAGTGGACAAAGACATATCAAGTTGTTGATTTGCTTGCAGAAGTGCTGAAGGATAAGAATGTTAAGGAAAATCTTGTGGTGACATCTTGCCGAATGGACGACTGCGAATTCCTTCGTGATGAACTTTTGTCGCACGATGAAAAGACTTTGGCTCGCGAACTAGTTGAAGGCTTTGAATACAGGCGAGGAGTTGACCCTGCAAAATACGAGGAGGAACGCTTCATTCTCAAGCCTTTGTACAATTTGTTCTTCACCCGCGATGCGGCTTCGTCGGTGTATGATTTGCTGCTGATGAACTCCATGTCGTTCAAGGTTCGCCAACGTGAAAATATAATCTACCGTGCAATATTTGAAAACTATTTTGGCTCACAGTCGATAAACGCAGCAGAATGGGAGTCAACAGCACGTACCGAAGGCGGTGATGTGCTTATTGCCCGCGATGATACCTTGTTTATTGGTAACGGCATCAGAACCAACAAGAAAGGAATTGAGTTCCTGGCACAATACTTTGGTTCGCGCAAGCCAAAATTCAACATTCTTGTTCAGGAACTTCCCGAAACTCCAGAATCGTTCATACACTTGGACATGGTGTTTACTTTCCTCGACAAGGACCGTTGCATGATGTACGAACCTATCATTCGTAAGAATGCTAAATACTCACACTTGCAGACCACTCATATTGAGATAGATAACGGAAAAATCACATATCACCAGAAGCCGAATTTCCTGCAAGGCGCACGCGATTTGGGCTTTGACCTTAATCCGGTAATATGCGGTGGCGACGATGCTTGGACTCAACAGCGCGAACAATGGCACAGCGGTGCAAACTTCTTTGCTCTGGGCGAAGGCAAGATTATCGGCTACGAGCGCAACTGGAAGACCATTGAAGCATTGGACAAGGCTGGTTTTGCAGTGCTTAAGGCGGCTGACGTCTGCAAAGGCTTGGTTGATATGCACAGCTACGAAAAGTTTGTCGTAACCTTCTCAGGCAGCGAGCTTCCGCGCGGTGGCGGTGGCGCAAGGTGCATGACAATGCCGATTAGCAGGGAAGATGTAAAATGGTAAATGTCTTTTGTGCAAAGTTAAGCGCTTTCGCTCTTTTTTTGTTTCTGCAACTGAAAACAAATTCTTAACTTCGCACCCTAAAAGTTAGATGATGGACGAATATATTGTATCGGCAAGGAAGTACCGTCCCGATGTTTTTGAATCGGTTGTTGGTCAGGATGCTATAACGCAGACACTAAAAAATTCAATAAAGAACAACCAGTTGGGGCAGGCATATCTGTTTTGCGGTCCGCGTGGTGTTGGAAAGACTACCTGCGCACGAATTTTTGCAAAGACAATCAACTGCAGCAATCCTACGCCCGACCACGAGCCTTGCAACGAGTGCGAATCGTGCCGTGCTTTCATCGAATCGCGGTCGTTCAACATACATGAGCTTGATGCTGCTTCAAACAACTCTGTCGAAGACATCCGCGTGCTGATTGACCAGGTTAGAATACCACCGCAGCTTGGTTCGTACAGCGTGTATATAATCGACGAAGTTCACATGCTTTCACAGGCTGCTTTCAATGCATTCCTGAAAACGCTGGAAGAACCTCCCAAGCATGCTATATTTATCCTTGCTACAACAGAAAAGCATAAGATTTTGCCGACAATACTTTCGCGCTGCCAGATATTTGACTTCAATAGGATAAGCGTTGAAGATATACGTTCAAGGCTTGCGCATGTGGCTGAACGCGAAGGAATTGTAGCCGAGCCAGATGCCCTGCATGTGATTGCGCAGAAGGCCGATGGTGCAATGCGTGATGCCCTTTCAATTTTCGACCAGATTGTAAGTTTCTGCGGAAAGAATATTACCTATCAGGATACCATAAAGAACCTCAACGTCCTTGACTACGAGGTTTATTTTAAGGTTACAGATGCTTTGCTCGCTGGAAATTACGTTGATGCGCTAACAATTTTTGACGATGTGCTGAAGAAGGGTTTCGAAGGCGGATATTTTATTTCGGGACTGGCATCTCATTATCGCGACTTGCTTGTGTGCAAGGATCCTGGAACTATAAGGCTCATTGAAGTTGGCGAAAAAACAAAGGAAAGATATATGGAGTATGCTCAGAAATGTCCGGCTTCATTCTTGTTCAATGCCATACAGATAGCCAATTCCTGCGATATGAGTTACAGGACTTCGCAGAACAAACGTCTTTTGGTTGAATTGTCGCTGCTGAAGATATGTCAAGTTGCATCCAATGTATTTGCACATCCGCAGGTTCAGTCGCCGACCGTTGCACCAGTAGCAGCACCTAAGGCTGTTGCTCAGTCAACTGCTCAGCCAACTGTAGAGCCTAAGGTAGCAACGCCTGCAAGCGAAAAGGCCGCGCCTGTTGTTACTCCGCAAGAACCTAAGCCTGTTGTAACTCCGCAAGAGCCTAAGCCGGTGGTTAATTCCGAACCCAAGCCTGCAGAGCAACCGCAAGACAATTCGCCTAAGGGCAATTTGCTGAATAAGATTTTTGGAGCCAATACTGCTGATGACAAGAACTCGATTCAGTCGGCATCGGGTGCCGAAGTTGCAAATTTTGGCGATAGGGCATATTCGCCTGCCGATGTAGTCAAGGCTTGGCTGCAGTTTGTTGCCGAAAAATGTCCCGAAGGTACACGGTGGAACAGCTATTTCAAGAACCATCTTCCCGAACAGCGTGAAGCCGACAGGTATGTAGTTAGGGTGGAGAATGACAATACGCTGATGCGTTTGTCTGAGCGTAAGGGCGTGATTGAAAACTATGTAAGGGCAAAACTCGACAACAAGAATTTCTGTTTCAGCTATGTAGTTGACGAGAACCTTGTTGAGAAAAACAGCGAGATTGTAAAGACAACTTCTGAGCGTCTTGAAGATATGTTAAAGGGTAATCCCAATGTTGCCGCAATTGTGAACGACGGCGATTTCACTCAGGTGTAATTTTCCTTTCCTGCACCATACCATATAATTAATTGAATCGTGAAGGCAAGCAAGATTGTTGATTTTTTCAAGTATTGCCTAAAGCGTACCGCATCGTCGTGCTGGATTCTATTCAAGCTGATGATTCCCGTGTCGATTGTGATACGCTTGATTCAAGAATTTGGTGTCTTGCCGTACATAAGTGGTGTGCTTGAGCCTGTTATGGGATTGGTCGGACTTCCTGCCGAAACCGCCATTGTGTGGCTGTCGGCAATGGTGGTCAACATTTATGGCGGACTGCTGTCGTTGTTTTCCATTTATCCTTCTCTAAACGAGCCGCTTACTCATTCGCAACTTACCATTTTGCTCACGATGGTAATAGTGGCGCACAATTTTCCTGTGGAGGTTGGCATTGCAAAGAAAACTGGTGTTAAGTTCTGGATAATGTTCCTTATTCGTTTTCTTGGAGCAATTGCCCTCGGTGCTATTCTCAACGGAATTTATTCGCTTACTGGGACATTGCAACAGTCGGTTGAAATGCCGGAATTCCTTGTGCCGGGGCATCTTGGATGGGGCGAGTGGGCGCTGAACGAATTGAAAAACTACGGACTGATAATATCGGTAATATTTGCCCTCGTGGTGTTTGTGCGGCTGCTGGAAGTAATTGGTTTTATGAAGTTTATCAACAAGTTGTTTTTGCCCTTGCTCGGATGGCTTGGAATCAGTGAACAAATGTTGCCGCTTACGGTAATTGGCATGACGATGGGACTTGCATACGGTGGCGGGCTTATTGTGGATGAAAGCACAAAAATTAAGGTTCGCCCAAAGGATATTTTCTTTTCGATGACACTTATGGGACTTTTCCACAGCATATTCGAGGATACGATACTTATAATTTCGGCTGGTGCACATTGGACTGGCGTTATTGTGGTAAGGGCTATTTTTGCATTTGCTGTAACATTTGTTTTCGTATTGGTTACAAAAAAGTTGGATGACAAAAAGTTCGCGCGGATGTTTATGACAAGGGATTTCTGGAAAAGGCATATTGAAAAGCAATCCGAAAAATAAATTTTGCCAAATCGTTTCCTATTCTTATTTTTGCACTTGGTTTGGTGATGAACCAAGTCGTACATATTGATTAACGAAGCGTTATGCTCGTCTTGTTTGTAGAAACCTGAGAAATTTCTAACTAAAGGCAAGAGAGTGTAAATGGTTCGCGCTTTATGCGTGGATTGATTGCAATTTCTTCCTTTAACGGTAATTCTCAGGACCTCTACAAAAAGAAGTGGTATATCAGTGCCACGCTTCTATTTTGTAAAATTGCTCGTGAGGTGCTGGTGGGCAGAGAAAATTATATTTACAATGAAGAAAAATTTATTTTTATTGTTGGCAATCGTTTCCTTATTGGGAATGATGGCTGTTAGTGGTTGCAAGAAGGATGATGACGAGGGCAAGGATGGTGATCCAGGTATTTATGTCGGCATAATTGGATTTAACGATAAGATTACCGAGTACACGGCAGGAAAAGGTAAGAAAATGAAGAAAATGCGACTTCTTAATTCTGGAACACAGACTGAGTTTGAGTCTTTTATTGACGGACTTGCGGTAAGTAACGGAACTAAGTTGTATCATGCCGTTAGGGTTGCAATTGATGATGTGAAGGCGGCTTCTTTGCCAGATGATTTGCGCAACGTGTCAATTATAACCTTTACCGATGGTCTTGACCTTGGTTCATACGGTGAAAGTGAATATGATAGTGGCGATGAATACATACAGGCGATAAGCAATCGTATTCAAAACGAAAAGGCGCACAACCTACAGATAAATGCCTACTGCATAGGTATGAAAGGCGATGATGTGGGCGACGAGGAAAAGTTCCGCAACGACCTATTGAAACTTTCGAGCAGTGCCGAAAATGCAATGCTTGTGGCAAATATGGCGGAAGTAAACGAGAAATTCAAGCAGATTGCCTCCTCACTTTACAAGGAGAATGTTTCACAGTCGCTGGCATTGTCAATTCCTCTTCCCGAAAAAAACCAGCAGTTGAGGTTTACATTTGATGTCGGCACTAATTCTCCTGCTGATGCAAGCAATTCGCAAATGTACATTGATTTTCAGTTTGGTGCAAAGAGCAATCCCGAAATAAAGAACATTGTTTACCATGGTATTTCTGGTAATCAGACAACAATTATGGGAACGACAAACGACAATTACTGGTATTCATACGATTTTAGAGGTATTTCGCTGCCCGATGGCAATACTGTTCCAACCGACAAGGTAAAGGAGTGGATTCTAGACGGCACTGGTCAATGGCAGATAAACTCGGAGTTTGACGGCGGAGCAAATGTAGAAGTTACCACCGAGAAAAGCAGTGCCGCTATATTCCTTGTTCTCGACTGCTCAAGTTCGCTTGGCTCTGATGTAACAAATATGAAAAAAGCGGCGAAGGATTTTATTGCAACATTAAGAGGTGGTAATTCTAGTAACGGTTCCAATGGGCAATTGAACGGACACGACTGGGTTGACCTAGGCTTGCCGAGCAGACTGAAATGGGCAACTTGCAATGTTGGTGCAAGCCAACCTACGGACTACGGTAATTACTATGCTTGGGGCGAAACTACCACCAAAAGTTCATATACCGAAGGCAATTATACATATTCCGACAATCCAGATACGCTTCCATCGACTGACGATGCAGCCACATCAAATTGGGGCGAAGGCTGGCGTATGCCTACAGAAGATGAGTTCGTTGAACTGAGAAACAACTGCACATGGAAGTGGAAAACCAAGAGCAGGGTAAAAGGAATAGAAATCACTGGACCCAACGGCAACTCCATCTTCCTGCCTGCCGCTGGTAGCCGCGATGAAAGTGGTCTCAGTCAGGACACTTACGTCGGCCGCTACTGGTTGAGTTCGTGCCAGTCGCTCGCGGAAGTCGACTCGGACGGGTGTTGGCTGAGCAACTACGGATACCACTACTATGGTCTAACCGTGCGCGCTGTTTGCCAATAGAATTTACGATTGAATGAATAATCTGTAGCGGCGCAATGCATTGCGCCGCTACAATTGTTTAATAATCAAATTCCTAACACGGCAGTTGGCTAATGCTGGCTGCTGTTTTTTTGTTTGTTGTGCGGTCTGAGTTTCAGCCAAAATTGTAATATTTTTCCGATTTTGGCTGAAACTCAAGGTTTGTAGTTCTTTATTGTTGTCCGATAAGAATTGGAATAGTATGTGTATTTGTAACATTATCAGGTATTTGTGTGCTAATATAAATATGCGGGCTTGTCATTTACTTGCTTCGCTGCGTGAGCTAAAGGTTCGGAAACCTGATTGAACCTGCGATACGGAACGGGGAGCAGTGTGAAATCGGTTGTCCGGAACGTTGCTTGCAACCTCACGAAGTAATCTGTTAACGTATTATTAGTGAGCAGATTACTCACTTCGTTTCGTGAAAGAGTTCCGTACAGACAGGCTCACACGACACGTTCCTTAGTCGGTTTGTTTCACAGAGCTTCCTCGCCTTAGCAGAGCAAAAGTCCTCCGTTTGTTTTGCTTTGCTTTCGGCTTACGGAAGGTTCGCTTTGTTTTACGGATGACTAGAAAGGGTTTAGCTGACAATAAAAAATAAAATATCTCTTTGCCGTTCCAATTTTTATTACTAAAATTACAATTTTAAATTTTTCAATATGAAAGTAGCAGAAGGAAAGTTGGTAAAAGTCGCTTACGACTTGTTCCTTGATGGTTATAATAAGGAACTTGCATATACAACGAAGAACGAAGAAGACGGTTCTGGCTGCATTGAATTTGAATGTGGCGCTGGTGAACTTTTGGAGCCTATGGAGGCAAAACTTGTCGGAATGGAACCCGGACAGGAATTCAAGTTTATGATTCCTAAGGATGAAGCCTACGGCGACATTGACGAGGATTTGTTCATCGGTTTTCCTAAGTCGGAGTTCATCGATGAGACTGGTGCCGAGGATATGCCCGAGGAAGGCGACATTGTACCCATGGAGGACGAGGACGGCATAGTGATGAACGCTGTCGTAAATGAAATTACCGATGACCATGTAGTTTTGGACTTCAATCCGATATATGCAGGCGAAGACCTATATTTTATAGGTAAGATTATTGATGTTAGGAATAAAAAGTAGTTGTTGTGGCTGAGGATAAGCAGTGGAAGATGCTTGAGAAGATACGCGAAATTGCGTTGAAGAATCCTGAAAAGATTAGGATTGTAGAAACTAATGTGGATGCAGATGTGCAGCTTGAGTACTATGCGCTTATGCAGAAGTTGGGCGAACGCGACCTCGACAAGCAGATTCCTGCCATTATCAACGAATTGCTAACAAGCGAAGACCTTGATTCGCGTAAGCGACTGTTGGTTTCGCTGGCTGTAACAGGCGAAATAGAGGCATACCGTTTTTTGGAACAGTATCTTGTAGATTGTGATGACGACATTAAGAAATGGGCTTTGCTGTCGTGCCAGCAGTGCCAAATGTTCCTTGAATCGTCGTTGCTTGATGAGTCGAAGATTTATGTGGCATCGGGACTTGGTGGAAAAAATCATAGGCTGAGGTATGTTTTTGCCATTTTTGGCGTGGAAAAGGCCGATTTCACCGATTTCCACAAGAAGGTAATTGCCAACGAGACAAAATACTATCTTGAAAAGTTCGATTCTGTTTGTGAGGATTTGCAATACATTGAGAATTACGCGGTATGCACGGCTTTGGTGCCATTGTACGAAGATGTGGTTGCCTTGGTGCAGAGCATAATTGACGAGGTGAACCAATATGGTGGTTTTGTTAAACAGAGCATATTTGTAACCAACGAGAAACATGTTGACAAGGAAGCTCTCGACAAAATGTATTATTCTGATGAAGACGGTAAAGATTGATGATTCATGGTATGAGCGCTTGCAGGGCGAATTTGCGAGCGATTATTTTTCTGAACTGAAGAATTTCCTTGTCGAGGAAAAGAAGCAATATGTTATATATCCTCCTGGGAGCCAGATATTCAACGCGTTTGACACTACGCCTTTCGACAAGGTGAAGGTGGTGATTCTTGGTCAGGATCCGTACCATACGCCCGGATTTGCTCACGGATTGTGCTTCTCGGTGCAGTATGGCGTGCAGATTCCCAAGTCGTTGCAGAATATCTACAAGGAACTGAAGGATGACATCGGTTTCCGCATTCCTAACCATGGCAATCTGACGCATTGGGCAGAGCAGGGTGTTTTCCTACTCAACGCTACGCTTACCGTTCGTGCACATCAGGCAGGTTCGCATCAGAACCACGGGTGGGAGAGGTTTACCGACAGGGTTATATCGATACTTAGCGAGCAGAAGGACAACCTTGTTTTCCTTTTGTGGGGCAATTACGCCAAGGCAAAATCCGCACTCATCGACCATAATAAGCATCTTGTGTTGACGGCTGCACATCCGTCTCCTTTTAGTGCAAACAGTGGATTCTTCGGCTGCAAGCATTTTTCGCAGACAAACAATTACCTTAATGCTCATGGTATTGCCCCAATAGACTGGAGCTTGGCAGATGTGTCAACTTTGAACCTTTGATATAAGTTTTTGAACAACTGATTGATATTTACTTTGTTGTCTGCAAATAACCAGCGAAACGAGCTTCTTGAACGCATTGCCGAAGGTGAGGGCTTGCATCTTGATTTCAAGCATTGCATAAGCGATTCGGGGAAAATTGCCCGTTCGCTTGCTGCATACGCCAATACCGATGGCGGTTCGTTGCTCATTGGTGTGCGCGACAATGGAAGCATTGCCGGTGTAAGCTCTGATGAGGAATGTTACATGATAGAAACAGCCGCTATGCTTTATACTTATCCCGTGGTGGAGTATTCAACTGTAAATCATGTGATTGAGGGTAAGACCGTGTTGGAGGTCGTTGTTGCGCCAAGCGAAAAGCTTCCGCATTATGCTCCCGATGTGCGTGGCGACATGAGGGCTTTTGTACGCTGTGCCGATAAAAATGTGCTTGCTCCGCCCGAACTTGTCCGCTATTGGCGGCTGTCGAAAAGTTTTGTGCCGTCGGATTTGTTTTACGACGATGTGATGAAGCTTATAGTTGACGAAATTCGCATAAGTGGTTTTGTTACAAAGGATTTTATTGTTCATTTTACGGGAATGTCGGTGCGCAGTGTCGAGGATGTGCTTGTGAACCTCATGCTGATGCGCGTAGTTGAAATTGAAATGGACGAGAAATCTGTCAGGTTTGTTTTTACAGAAGAATATAAAACTCAATGTATATGAGAAAGATAGTTGCAATATTGATATTGGTGACGCCAATTTTTGCTTCGGCGCAGTTCGACAAGTATTTTGAGAACGGTACTATGCGTGTAGATTATTATCATGCAGGTGATTACCAGACGGATACGTATTTTATTGATGAGGTTATAGCCGAGCCCTACTGGGGTGGTTCGAGGCTTAATCTTATTGATGAGACGAAATTTGGAAAATATCTTGTGAAAGTTCTTGACAAGGCTTCTGGAACCATGATTTACAGCCGGTCGTATTCTACTTTGTTTGGCGAATGGCAGACTGTTGACGAGGCTAAGTCGGTGCAAAAGAGCTTTTCGGAATCGGTGGTGTTTCCGTATCCAAAGAACCCTGTTACCGTTGTGTTCTGCACAAAGTCTTTTGATACAGGCGAATATGTTGAAAAATACCGTTACGGCATTGACCCTTCCGACAAATGCTTGGTTAAGCATGACAACCGCCACAAGCTGCCTGTGTACGAAGTGCATAAGGGAGGAAACGGAGATGCTTCGCACAAGGTTGATATTGTGATTGTTCCCGATGGCTATACGGCTTCGCAGATGTCGTTGTTCAAGAAGGACTGCGAGAAGTTCAAGAACGAATTTTTCAATTATGAGCCATACACTTCACATAAGGACGACTTTAATATTCATGCAGTTCTTGCACCGTCAGAGGAATCGGGTGTTGACGAGCCTTGCCGTGGGATATGGAAGAATACCGTAGTAAGTTGTTCGTACTGGTCGCTTGGCAGCGAGCGCTACCTTATGACAACCGACAACAAGACCTTGCGCGATGTTGCCGCAAATGCTCCTTACGACCAGATATATATTCTTGTAAACAGTACGAAATATGGCGGCGGCGGAATTTACAACTGGTATTGTACAGGGGTGAATTCCAATAGGATGGCAGGAAAAATCATTGTGCATGAGTTCGGTCACGGCTTTGCTGGACTTGGCGATGAATATGTAGGTGGTGCCGAGTACAACGATTTCTACAACAAGAAACTTGAGCCGGCAGATCCGAATGTTACCACTTTGGTCAACTTTGATGTGAAGTGGAAGGACATGATAGAGCCTGGCACTCCAATTCCAACGCCTGCAACAGCCGAGTACAAGGACAAGGTTGGTGTTTATGAAGGTGCAGGCTACATGAGCAAGGATTTCTATCGTCCAATGCAGGATTGCCTTATGAACCATTTCCAATGTGAGGAGTTTTGTCCAGTATGCAAGATGGCGATAGTTAGAATGATAGAGTTTTATACGAAGTAGGGGAGGCTTCTCAAATTTTTGTGTTTCAATAGAAATCGGAGGCAGAAATATTTCCTTTTATTAGTGTCCGCTAAAAAATAGAATAATACACGTAAATATAATGTTATCAAGTATTTATGAGACAATACTAAAAAAGGGGATTGTCATTTACTTGCTTCGCTGCGTGAGCTAAAGGTACGGAAGCTAGTCGTAACACGCGATACGGAACGGGGAGCGTTGTGAAGACTGCTGTCCGTAATCTGTTAACGTATTATTAGAGAACAGATTACTCACTTCGTTTCGTGAGAAAGTTTCGGACAAGTGAACTCACAAGCAACGTTC
>JAGCNN010000072.1 GCA_017645925.1 Bacteroidales bacterium | reverse complement strand
TAATATATTGTATGTTGCTCTAAGTCTTCTGAATTTGGATTTTCTATATCTAAATTCTCAATCTTTCCCAAAGATACTGTTCGGATTTTTCCATTATCATTATAATGCCATATGGAAACTTTAAGTGGTGCATCATCACTAATTGTTTTAGATATTTTATCTTCAAGAAGAATGAATCTACTTCCCTTTATTATTTTCAGATAGTTTTTGTTATCTTTTTGCGAAGTTATATGGATCACATTAAATCCTTCTTCCCTCAATTCCTTTATGCTTGTTATTGCATAATCTATGGAGTGAGGTTCGTCTGTCATTTGGGGGGCTACTGATATTGGAGAATCTAAACCAGAATCCTCTATCATTTCAAAAGAGTCCATGTTTTTCTGAAAACAAATCATTTTGCACGTCCATTCCTTTTCTGGTATAAATTCATTCGCTTTATATTTGCGAGTAATGATATTAGAACCATTAATTTTACTTGCAAACAAATCCATTCGATTATCCTTCTCATTACCGTTATAGTATGGCGCTACGCAAACAAATTGGTTCTTGCCTTTCAAATTTTTCTTAATCAGTTCTGCAAAATTACAAATGTCAAAACTAAATATGTCCAGCACATTGGAAAGGATATGAAGTGTAGGTGTTTCTTTGTCACATATAATGTCTTTTTCGTCCAGATCATTAAATCCCTTGTTCACGGTCTTTATCTCTGCGTCTGGGAAGAATGCAGAAACATGTAACGCTGCTCGTTTCAAGCAGATTTCGGAAGGTTCGATTAAGGTGATTGTCTTTGCCTTTTGCGAATAACCATTTTGACGAAGGTAATCGGCATAACACATTGTTCCTATGGCTTGTCCGCAACCATAGTCAATAATGTTAATTTCTTCTTGCCCAAAGAAATTATCCGACAATTTTTCAAAGGCGTAATTTAGTTTTGCTTGGTGCATCTTGCCGTAAGCGAAAATATAGGCGGTCATTTGCGGTTCGGAATCCAAAATATCAATGCCTCTGTGCAATGCCTCATAGAGTTCGTCCTTTAGTTCTTGCGGCAACTCCAGGTAGAATTTTGTGGACAATTCCCTCACTTTGTCAAATGTGGGATTTGCCATGTATTTCATCTTATAGGCATAGTTAGTATTTTGTTCTATCATCATAATCTTTCTAATTTGCGTCTATTTTTCCATTATCGTTTCAGAAATCTTTTGAGTGCTTCCAATTTCTAATATTCGCATTTCCGCATTCCTCGCAGAAAACCGCAGCTTCTTCATTTTCAGCACCGCAAAAGCTACAATTCTTCATATATACTTGTTTTTTTCGAAGCACAAAGTTAAATGATTTTTGCAATGCGGAAAAGGGGATTATTTGTTAAGTTTGCAAAAATATTTGAGAGATGGAATCGGACATTAAGAACCCAATGTTGTCTGGATTTGCAATCCAGACAGCGTGAATATAAGGATTTTAAATCCAATTATGTACTTGTCTATTGTTTACATTATAAATGTTATTTCCGCATTACAAATGCTGATATTCAAGCCTTTCGGATTATAAATCCGAAAGGACAACGGATTGTGAATGTGGCTGTTACCCTAATCCATCAGGTAGATTCTGCAATGGGTAAATACATTAAGGTATTGCAGGATAATTTTGCTAAAAATGGTGGGCTTCGGGAGAAAATGTCAAAAATAAGGAAGGAAACAAGGACAGGCGGAGAATAGGTGGTTGTCTTGGCTGGTCTATAGCGGCTATAGTCGCTATAGATGATATAGCCATAAAGACAACCAAAAGGATAAACCTCCAACATTATTCTGCACGAACATGTTGTCATGCCCGATCATTTCCACGCAATAATACAAATCGACAATGAACATAATGGTGGCAATGCATCCGTAGGGGATGGTTTCAAACCGTCCCCTACGGATATGCAACCATCCGAATCGGGCATGCAACCCACCAAACACGGCCTTACCGAATTTGTTCGTGCATTGAAAACGTTTTCGGCACGAAAAATAAACGAATTGCGCAATATGCAAGGCACACCCGTCTGGCAACGCAATTATTATGAACACATTATCCGCAATGATGATGAATATTACAAGACCGTAAATTACATAAGGGAAAATCCTAAAAAATGGGAATCTGATTGATTTTTTCCCCACCATTTCCCCTGCTCAAAAACACCCGCAAAAAACCTCAAACAAATATTTTAAAACTGAAAATATCTTTGTAAATTTGCGCAAAAATTTTTAAAATATTTTTAAAATGGATATATCTCACATAGAACACATTGGCATTGCCGTTAAGTCAATCGAAGAGGCTAAAAAATACTACGAAGGCGTATTGGGTCTCAAGTGTTATGCTATCGAAAAAGTTGTTGACCAGAAGGTAACTACAGCATTTTTCAAGGTTGGACAGACAAAAATCGAGCTTCTTGAGCCGATGGAGGCCGACAGCCCAGTTGGAAAGTTCATCGAGAACAAGGGCGAAGGCATTCACCACATCGCTTTCTGCGTAAACGGTGTCGAAAAATGCTTGTCGGATGCCGAACTCGCTGGTTTGCGCCTTATCGACAAGGCTCCGCGCAAGGGTGCCGAAGGCCTCAGCATTGCTTTCCTCCACCCGAAGTCAACTTTCGGCGTGCTCACTGAATTTTGCGAAGACAAGAACAAGTAAAAAATCACAAGATGGCTTTAGAAGAAAAAATTAAAAAATTGGTTGACATGCGTGCCGAAGCCCGTCTGGGCGGTGGCGAAAAGCGCATCGAATCACAGCATAAGAAGGGCAAATACACTGCCCGCGAAAGAATCAACATGCTCCTCGACGAAGGCAGCTTCGAAGAAATCGACATGTTCGTAACCCACAGATGTCACAACTTCGGCATCGAGAAGGAATCGTTCCTCGGCGACGGCGTTGTTACCGGATACGGAACTATCGGTGGCAGAATGGTTTATGTTTTCTCACAGGACTTTACCGTAATGGGCGGTTCTCTGTCGGAAACCAACGCCAAGAAAATCTGCAAGGTTATGGATATGGCTATGAAGGCCGGCGTTCCTATCATCGGCTTGAACGACAGCGGTGGCGCTCGTATTCAGGAAGGCGTTACCAGCCTTTCGGGCTACGCTGAAATTTTCCAGCGCAATATCGAAGCATCAGGCGTAGTTCCGCAGTTGTCGGCAATTCTCGGTCCTTGCGCAGGTGGTGCGGTTTATTCACCGGCTCTCACCGACTATATTATCATGTCGGAATCGAATAGCTATATGTTCGTAACTGGTCCAAAGGTAACCAAGACCGTTACTGGCGAAACTATCACCGAAAACGACCTCGGCGGCGCAATGGTTCACGCATCGAAGTCGGGTGTTGCTCACTTTGTGGCTCACGACGAGGAAGATGCAATCGACACCTTGAAGAGACTTATCTCGTATATGCCTCAGAATTTCAAGGAGCAGACTCCGCGCGTTGAATGCACCGACCCGATTGACAGAATGGAAGATGCATTGAATACAATTCTTCCCGGCAACCCCAACAAGCCTTACGATGTTAAGGACATCATAAAGCTCATCGTTGATAACGGCGAGTTCGAGGAAGTTCACAAGGACTATGCAAAGAACATCGTTGTAGGTTTTGCCCGTTTCAACGGACAGTCGGTAGGTATTGTTGCCAACCAGCCTTCGTTCCTCGCAGGTTGCCTCGACATCGAATCGTCGCGCAAGGGCGCCCGTTTCATCAGGTTCTGCGACTGCTTCAACATTCCGCTGGTAACTTTGGTTGATGTTCCTGGATTTATGCCGGGCAGCAATCAGGAATACGGCGGCATCATCACCAATGGTGCAAAGTTGATGTACGCATACGGCGAAGCTACAGTTCCGAAGGTTACCGTTACATTGCGCAAGTCGTACGGCGGTGCTCACGATGTTATGAGCTCGAAGCAGTTGAAGGGTGATTTCAACTACGCATGGCCGTCGGCAGAAATCGCAGTTATGGGCGCATCGGGTGCTATCGAGGTTCTTTACGCAAAAGGCATGAAGGAAATCGAAAATCCGGAAGAAAAAGCCAAGTACGCAGCCGAAAAGGAAGCCGAATACAAGGAAGCATTTGCAAATCCTTATCAGGCAGCAAAGTACGGATACATCGACGATGTAATCGAACCGCGCAACACGCGTTTCAGAATCATCCGCGCACTTGCTGCTTTGGCAACCAAGAAGGACACTCGTCCTAACAAGAAACATAATAATATTCCTCTATAAACCATTTAGTTATGAGTAATATGTTATTAGCAGTTAACGCAGAAAACTGGGGTTGGAACGATACTTGGGCACTGGTCGGAATATGTTTCTGTATAGTTTTGCTGATTATGGCTTTCTTCGTGATTGTCATGATGATTTTCGGTGTTATTGCCAAGAAGGGCAAGAAGCAGGAAGCAAAGGTTGAAGCTCCGAAGCCTGCAACCGAAGCAAAAGTTAGCGGAAAAGTTGACGATGCCGACTATGCAGCAATCGCTGTCGCTCTTCACCTATATTTCGGCGGCGAACACGACAAAGAATCCAATGTATTAACAATCAAGAATGTGTCACAGGTTTATTCCCCGTGGTTAAATAATTAAGGAAATGAAAAAGTACAATCTTACAATAGAAGGTAAAAAGTACGCTGTCGAGGTAGATGTAAACGACACCATCGCCAATGTAAAGGTAAACGACAAGTCGTACACAGTAGAAATAGAAAAGGAAAAGGAACCGCAGATAGCAAAGGTTGCAAAGCCAACACCAAAGCCAGCCGCAGCTCCCGCTCAGAAGGCAGCAGCACCTGCATCGGCAGCATCTGCATCAGCAATCAAGGCTCCATTGCCAGGCAATGTAGTTAAGATTTTGGTATCGGCAGGTCAGGCAGTTAAGCGTGGCGACACTCTGTTGATAATGGAAGCCATGAAGATGGAAAACAACATTATGGCAGAAAAGGACGGTACTGTAAAGGCTGTTTATGTTGAGGTCGGTAGAACTGTTGCCCTCGGCGATGCACTTGTTGAAATCGAATAACGAACCTAAAAAAGTATGATTATGGATATTTTAAAGAAAAGTCTGCTTGTCGGGTTCGTATTCCTGATTTCGATGCTGGCTTCTCCAAATATTTTCGCACAGAACAAAACCGATGGCGAAAATCAGAAGGTGGAAGCAACTACGGGAGCTACGGTCAGCAAGACTGACGGACAGGCAGGTGTTACAGTAATGATTGGCGGCGACACCGTAAGGTCAAATTGCTATACTTACACAAAAGTTATTGAAGGTAATGATATGAGCGAAGAAGAGATTGCCGAATTGCTCAATGGCATTACTATTCAGATTGGCAATCTTGGCGACGGTGAAAACGCTGTAAAAGTAAATGTAGATTCTAACACTGCCGAATGCAATAATGCGAATGTAGAACCGCAGGAAACCGATGATTCGGCCTGGGGAAAAATCGTAAAGTTCTGCAAGACCAGCGGTATCGCAGGTTTGGGCGAAAACTGGAAGGCAATCATAATGTTGCTTATCAGCTGCCTGCTCATTTATCTTGCAATTGCAAAGCAGTACGAACCGCTGTTGCTTCTCCCGATAGCATTCGGTATGCTGTTGTCGAACTTGCCGGGCGCAGAAATGTACCACAGCGAACTTTGGTCGAATTTCCTCGACGAGAATAGCCCTGCTTACCACAGCTACGGCACAATCCTGAAGGAAGGCGGTATGCTCGACATCATCTACATGGGCGTTAAGTTAGGTCTTTACCCGTGCTTAATATTTATAGGTATAGGTGCAATGACCGATTTTGGTCCGCTGATTGCAAATCCGAAGAGCCTTCTGCTCGGTGCCGCAGCACAGTTCGGTATCTTCATTACCTTCCTCTGCGCAGTAGCAATAGGTTTCGCACCAAACGAGGCTGGTTCAATCGGTATCATCGGTGGTGCCGACGGTCCTACGGCAATCTTCCTCACTTCGAAGCTTGCTCCGGATTTGCTTGGCCCTATAGCAATCGCAGCTTACTCCTACATGGCATTGATTCCTGTAAT
>JAGCNN010000071.1 GCA_017645925.1 Bacteroidales bacterium | reverse complement strand
GTAGTAGTTTAGGAAATATCCCTGCGGTTTCTTCTGTTCGAAATCACCGGCAATAAGCGCAAACTTGGAGTTGTAAATCTTGATGAAAACCTTATCGAACTCCTGCAGGTTCTGCGAGTTGCCGTCGGGCTGGATGGGGATGTTGTTGTCGCTTATGACCGCCGAAATGAAAAGGTTGTCGCCAATCCGTCCGTCGAGTTGCAGGTCGAGGTTCGAGTTCATGATCACATTCTGGCTGTTGCCGAAGCTCACACCACGCGAAATGCTTCCCTTGCGCGAAAGTTCGGTCTGCGAGAAAAAGTCGTCGTAGTTTTCCTTGGTCAGAATGAGGTCGTAGCCTGTGCGTTCGTGCTCGTGGTCGGAAAGCATATACTTGCTACGGTCGAATTTTTGTGCTGGCTTCGAGAAATTCACAGGGAAGGTCTTGAAACTGACTTGAGTCCCTGCGGGTGGCTTCTCGTCGAACACTATGGTCGAGGTCTCGAAATCGAAATGGTATTTTGCGTCAACAGGATTCCCGTCGGCATCTACGAATTTTATGGAACTTTGCACCACGCTCATCGAGTCGAGCACCAGTGTATCGCCCTGCACCGACAGATTTTTCAGGCTTATCAGCGACTGTGCCGACAGGTTCAACGTAGGCAACGCGGCAAGCATAAAAATTATGCACGCCAAGCAAATCCACAGAGTGGAAAGCCGTTGGTTGCCGTTGCAGTTGCGAAGAATCATCCGAGTTGCAAATACAATAAAACGATATAATTAAGCATAAAAACGTTTAAATCGTTTAAATTATTGTCCGTAGTAGGCTTATATTCAAAGCAATAACATACTTGAACCAAAATGCTTTGCGTTTAAATCGTTTAAATATCCTTTAATTTCCACGAACCATTCTCAAATATAATTTTACCTTCTATCCTTAAAGCCGAAAGCAGATTTTGGATTTTGCTTTTTTTCTGCTTCTCAGAAAGTATTACAGACAACTTGTCCATTATAAGATTACTGATTTCCTTTTTTGTTGCGCTTTTATATTCAATGATATAATCAATAATCATTTTCTTGTAATGTTCATCATCAAAATTCCTGTTTCTTATGTATTCTGCTTTTAATCTGGGGCTATTAGTTGGATTGACGATATTGTTTGACAAATAAAAATTTGGTTTACGACCTTCAATGAAATGCATTTTTCTTAAGTAATCTATCTCATAATCTGACAATTTCTTCTTTTTCTGAACCTTGTCAAGCATCATAATATCATTTAATGTAAGATTTTTGTTTTTTGCCAACAATTTAGCAAAGTCCTCATCAATAACCTTACCAATAATCTCGACTCTTACTATGTTGTTATCCAGATTATATTCTGGCAATGGGAAATAGCGAATGCTTTGTTTCTGAAACATTTTCTTTATTCCACCACCTTCAGTTTCAATCATATTTAGATTCCGCATAGCTTCTACAAGAAATGGATTGCGATATATTGATTCGGGACAATCCTTTTTGATAACATCTTCTATACTTTGTGGCAAAAAATGACCATGATTCTGAAATATCAACCTATCGTCCTCGTATTCCACAACTTCTATTCTAGCACATTTTGTGTAGTCTTGATGCGCAATGGCATTGTTAAGAGGTTCCCTGATGTTAAACATATCATAACGAAGCATTTCATCTGGAAATAGAGATTCAGGACGAACCAAACGATATTTTACATTTCTAATTTTGTTATACAACTTATCTACACTAAGAAGAAAAGGTATGGAAAAAATTTCATAGTCCTTATTCTCTACAGAATTGGCATTGCGTAATGACCATCGAATTTTGGCGACAAAAGGATTAAGTAGAAATTCTGATTCTTCGCGACCCAGTAATATTAATGATGTATAAGTTATTTTTCCTCTGATTGTAAGTTTTGCCTTGTCAAGAAATTTTGCATTATCCCATGCTTGCAGTTCTTCTGCTTTGTGAGGATTTCTTTTGGCATATTCTCTACGAGCTTTTTCTATTGCATTAGCATCCAAATCTTCAATAGTTGCTTGTGGTACAATTGTCGCGCTCCAGTCTTCTGTTATTATGGGTTCATTTAGAATTGAAATCAGTCTTTCTTGTCGCATTTCAACAAGAGAATCGCCTATCCTTTGCCACGAACGATTATGCGCATAAACGGGCAATCGTGGAGAATGTTTAGGTATGGTTATGATCCAAATTATTTTGCCAGAATCACTAGATTTCAATTCTTCTATTTCAAATTTTTCTGATGACAGATTTTTACAACTGTTGACAACTTTATATTTTGCTGATTCTAATGTGTATGAACCGAAACTTTTGATTCCTATGATATTTAATGTTTTATCCTCAACACCGATGACCAAATTGCCACCATTCATATTAGATATTGCAGAAACATACGATACGACATCGTCTCCATCGTGTCCGCATAAGGTATTTTTTAGGTTGGAATAATCTTTCCACTCATTTGCTTCATCTTCTTTCGGGAAACGCGTACATACATATTCTTTTATTTCTTGTTCTGTCATAATGGTAAACATTATTGGTTGTATAATTATCAATGACACAAAAGTAAAGAAAAAAAATGACAAAGCAATCCCTTTAATTTCTTATGCCGTTGCGAAAAATCATCCGAGTTGCAAATACAATAAAACGGCAAATTTAAACATTTATGTTGTGAGAGGGGCAAAAATTCAAAAGTTCAAGGTTCAAAGATTCAAAGTTCAATTTGCTAGGAAATATACAAACTTCACTTATTTCAATTTATTACTTCAAAAAAGTCTTTAAGTGCGATAATTTTATGCAAGATGAAATTTATGGAGGTCCATTTCGTTTATTTCGTCAAGTTTCTTCTGGTCAAGAATACCGTCGTCCCAAAGCTTATCCAGATGCTCGTCCATCTTCTTTGCATAATAATCGCTAATAAGCTTCTTTATTTCAAGAAGTTCCTCTTCGCTTTTAATATGTTCAAACATCCGTAACAAATAAATCTGCGCAGGATTAAAAACAGTTGCTTCCATAAATTTCTGTTTTAAATTACCACCGCAAATTTAGGAATTATTTGCAATAATGCGATTGTTTTTTGTGATTATTCTCATTTGATTTAAGCCATCTTAAATGGTCTATGTTATAGTTCACAACCTACATATCATTATCGTTTCAACATCCTTAACGCTCCTGTCAGACTGCAAGACTGTTAGCCTTCAAGCCTTTTCGCCCTCCCACATCACATCTCTTTCATGCCAAGTGTCAGCAGTTCGGGGTGGTGCGAAATAAATAGTAACCGTCATTACCGTAACCACGGTTGCGATAAGTCAGAATACATAGGTAATGCATTGTCTTTAAACGTGCAATATTTTTTTCAAAAAAGCAACTTGCACCTATCAAGGGTTGCTTCCATGATATCTTATTTTAAATCAACACCGCAAAATTGAGAATATCCTTAATCCCTTACGCACCTTACGCTCATAGCAACTTTGCCATCGATAGCCGATGTTCTTAAGCTACTGACAGAATTGTACTTCAACATTCTGTACCAAACAAATAAGGAAAATAAAGAACCTGGTTCTTCCGACGAACTGTCTAAATCGGATGTCCACCAACCGCCGAAATCGTGTTCGCCAGAAAATACACCATCACGAATATTTGCCCATCCACCAGGCATACCGCCAAAGTGGCTGCTATTATTTTTTATTTGAATCCATCCGACCGTATTCGCCTCATTAGAGATTGTCCAGCCAGATGTATATGCAAGCGACTTTCCAATGACATTATGTGTGTTTCTGTCTTCATCGGTATCTATGTATCCGTCGGAGTTATATCCGTTATTTTCCAAAAATACTTCCATTCTCGACCATTCGTCATCACTTGGCAAATGCCATCCCGCAGGACATACGACATCAACAACCAAAGAGTCGCCATGAAGAACACCACTATTGGGCTGAGTATATAATACTCCATATTTCATATAATTATCTGTTGCCTTTGCTTCGTCAACATCTGTGCCATCGTATCCATATACGAAATAGTAACGCTCTCTGCTCGATGAATTCCAGTTCGCTGACGCTTCACTTATTGAATTTACCACAGGCATATACCTCATATTTTCAGCCATCCATATTTGGTCACCTATCTGTACCGTACAATAGACATTACCATCGCGCTCGTCGGTAAACCCATTGCCAAGCGAAACTATGTACGACACGGTACTGTCGCAACCATGTGCCGAGGTATAGTGCCGCCAGTATGTGCCACTTTGTGTAACTATAGTATCTCCCAGTTGATACGATTCGGCACAAGTATATATCTCTATTTCATTATATATATTGTCGCTAATGTTAAGGTTCAACGTGATAATGCTATCGCAACCATGTATTGTTTCCAATTCTTCGAGCACATAATGCCCGCTTTCAGTGTATGTCTGACCGTTATATGTATATGGTTCACAATCTTGAATGTCATACTGTATTGTCCGGTCTTCACAATATGGAATGTAGAAATACAATATGGAATCTACTAATGGCCAACCGCTTTCATCTAGTGGTATATTTTCATAAACTACACCTCTATAAGTTGTATATCCTACAATATTCAATCTGTCTAACGGCAACAAAGGATCACCATGTCCATTATTTTCTATTGTCAACTTGTTGGTCATGTAATAATATACGGCAGAAAAAGTTGTGTCGGGATAATGCAAAGTCCATCTGTGATTTCTTTCCGTGTTAATTATGCTTATGCTATCGAGCCGTTGATAGTGTCTCTCAATATCGTCCAGAGAACTAATGCCAATGCCTTTAAACCTAACAGTATATGTTCGGTATCCAGCATACAATGTCAGATATAATGTAACTACGCTGTCGCAACCGTGTACCGAGGTAAAATGACGGCGATAAATTCCACTTTCTGTAATCAAAGTGTCGCCCCATTGATAATCGCCATCGTTTGTCTCAATAAAAAACTCAGTTTCAATTTGTCCACCAATGCGTAAATCCAATTCCACGATACTGTCGGCACCACATACGGTCTGCAATTCTTCCAATACATAATGCCCGCTTTCCGAATAAGTCTGTTCATTGTATGTAAATGGCACACAATCCTGAATGTCGAGCACTGTTGTTTTATCTTCGCAATAAGGAATGTCAAAATACAAGGTGTCAATTCCATCGCACCATTCCTTGCTTAAGCGACGGCTTTCGTAAACCATGCCATCGTAGGTAGTATAGCCATAATACGACATATTGTCGGATGGGCTTATTGTCTCGTTTAGGTAAGTTTCGTTTTCAATTGTCAACTTGGGCGCTACCGAACCAAGATTGGAAATGCCGTTTACACCACCATTTCCAAGATTTACCATCTTTATTGAATAGGACTTGTTTCCAACATTTGCCGAAAGCAAATATGTCTGCGCCATCGTAAGACTAATTGAAAAACGATATGTCCCTGCGGAAAGCCTATCTTCGTATTGCGCATAAAGTTTTCCTGCCATATCAAATATTTGCAGCAAAACTTTGTCATTCTCGGCAACATACAAATCAACTTCTGTTTCTCCATCAAACGGATTAGGGACATTCTGCGAAAGGGCATCTGCTACTATCGGATTTTCATTCAAATTGTCAATGTCATGATATATGGCAATTAGCACAGAATCGGGATATACAATAGTCCGTTCCCAATTCTTCGAATTATTCACAACCCAAATGCTGTCCAACCGCTGGTAACGTTGGTCTCCACCATAATATGTATTTATGCCTCGTCCTGTAAATTCTGCCCGTATAGAATAGTTGCTCTGCCCGTACAAAATGACAGAAAACAAGCAGATGAGCAATGTAAAAAATATTTTTCTCATAATACGTATGTTATTTCTGCCACAAAAATAATCATAAATTCTTATTAGCAATGTTTTCATATAAAATTTTCATTTTTTTATTTTCAACAAAAAGTAAAACAAAGCCAATGCTAATCCAACAATAAATAATAACTTTGCTCACAAAAATTTTTAACAGATGAAAAAGTACATATCAGTTTTAACCGCATTAACACTATTAATTATGGTAAGTTCGTGCAACAAGAAGACAGAAGACAAGCAGCAGAACAATCCGTTGCTTCAGGAATGGACAACAGAATACGGTGTTCCACCATTCGACAAAATCAAGACCGAGCACTACATTCCCGCTTTCGAGGAAGCAATGAAGGTGAACAAGGAAGAAATTGATGCCATCGTCAACAATCCCGATGCACCAACCTTCGAGAATACAATCGAGGCACTTGAGGAAAGCGGTTCGCTGCTCACAAGGGTTGAAAGCATTTTCTTCAACCTTGCCGAATGTGTAAATTCGCCCGAAATGGAACAGATTTCCGAAGAAATTCTTCCGAAACTTTCGCAGCATGGCGATGACATAAGCCTAAATGCCAAATTATTCGAGCGCATCAAGGCCGTTTATGACCAGCGCGAATCGCTCAACCTTGAGCCAGTACAGATGCGTCTCTTGGAAGAAACCTAAAAGGGTTTTGTCCGTGGCGGAGCTTATGTTCCTGCCGAAAAGCAGGCTCGTTTCCGCGAAATCAACGAAAAACTGTCGCTTCTCACAATGAAGTTCGGCAACAATGTATTGAAGGCTACAAACGACTACAAGCTTGTTGTTGACGATGTTGCCCGTCTCGAAGGTTGCACCGAAGGTCAGCTTGCTGCTGCATTGGAACTCGGCAACGAATCTGACGAAACCAAGGGCAAATATGTGTTTACAATCCACCTGCCAAGCATGGAACCATTCCTTATGAACTGCAAGGACCGCGAGCTTCGCAAGGAACTTTGGACAGCATATTCAACCCGCTGCACATCGGGCGAAACCGACAACACTCAAATCATAAACGAGATTGTAAATCTCCGTTTGGAAAAGGCAAACATCCTCGGCTACAAGTCGCATGCTGCATACGTTCTTGACGACAACATGGCAAAGACTCCCGAAGCTGTTGACGAACTTTTGATGCAGGTATGGGAACCGGCACTTGCAAAGGCAAAGGAAGAAGCTGCCGAATACCAGAAGATGATTGATGCAGAAGGCGGAAACTTCAAGCTTGAGCCATGCGACTGGCGCTACTACAGCGAAACTCTCCGCAAACAGAAATACGACCTTGATGATGATGTTATTCGTCCTTATTTCTCGCTTGACAATGTTCGCGAAGGAATGTTCATGGTTGCAAACAAACTTTATGGCATCGAGTTCCGCGAAAACAAGAATATCCCTGTTTACCATCCGGATGCAGTTGCTTACGAAGTTGTTGAAAACAACAATGTAATCGCCATCCTCTACATGGACTTCTTCCCACGCGAAAGCAAACGTAGCGGTGCATGGATGACCAACTTCCGCGAACAGTCATATACAAAGGACGGCAAGAAAATCATACCTTTGGTATCATTGGTTCTAAACTTCACAAAGCCGTCTGGCGACAAGCCTTCGCTGCTCAACTTCGACGAAACCTCTACTCTATTCCACGAATTCGGACACTCGCTGCATAGCATCCTCTCCGACTGCCGCTACGAATCGCTGTCGGGAACAAACGTTTCGCGCGACTTTGTTGAACTGCCATCACAAGTTATGGAACAATGGGCTGGTTATCCGGAAGTTATGAAGATGTATGCTAAGCACTACAAGACCGGCGAAGTTATTCCAGATTCGCTCATCAACAAGATTGAAGCTGCCTCGACCTACGGACAGGGTTTCATCAACACCGAACTCATTGCAGCATCGTTGCTTGATATGGCATACGCCAACATCAGCGAGCCAACCGAAATCAAGTACCCCGACTTCGAAGATGCTGAAATGCAGAAAATCGGCTTAATTCCCGAAATTATCTCTCGCTACAGAAGCACCTACTTCCAGCATGTTTTCTCGGGCGGATACAGTGCAGGCTACTACGGCTACACTTGGGCAGCAGTCCTCGACAACGATGCCTTCGAAGCATTCAAGGAAAACGGTGTTTTCGACAAGAAAACCGCCGATGCTTTCCGCTACAATGTCCTGCAGAACGGCAATACCGAAGATGCAATGGTTCTCTACAAACGTTTCCGCGGTCAGGAACCGTCAATTGAACCGCTACTGAAGAACAGAGGATTAAAATAACATACTACGACACATACAATAAAAGGCGGAGGAAACTTCGCCTTTTGTGTTTATTCCGCAAGGCCGTTCCTCGTATGAGGGAAAGAACGGAATGAAAAATTTTGGGAAACAATAATCAATATTGTAGAGACGCAAAATTTTGCGTCTCTACAATTTCAGGACATTACCCACAACAGAATGACATGAACAATAGATTTGTAAAATTTGTATATATTTGTTAAATTTCTGTCCGTAGGACACTAAAAAAAAACACGGAACATTTCAAGACGTTGCACGCAACGTCTCTACAAACAATCATAAACCACCTCAAACAAATCTTTCAATTATTTTCTTTTGGTATTGGAATAAATATTAAATTTGCGGTCAAACAAATAAAAATAGACATGAGAAAATTATTCGCATTATTGACTATCGCGCTTATGTTCAGCGCAAGTGCAAGTTTCGCTTGCACAAACTTCATTGTTACCAAGGGCGCATCAAACGACGGTTCGGCTTTCCTCAGTTACGCCGCCGACAGCCACGTACTCTACGGTGAACTCTACTACCATCCCGCTGCTGACTACCAACCAGGCACAATGATGAAAATATACAACTGGGACTCGGGACAATACCTCGGTGACATCCCGCAGGTACTCCACACCTATAATGTTGTTGGTAATGTAAACGAACACCAGCTTGCAATCGGTGAAACCACTTACGGTGGCCGCGAAGAACTCTGGGAAGGCGATGGCATCATCGACTACGGAAGCCTCATCTACCTTGCTTTGCAACGCGCTAAGAACGCCCGCGAAGCCATAAAGGTCATGACCGAACTTATGAGCAAGTACGGATATGTCAGCGAAGGCGAATCATTCTCAATCGTTGACAAGGACGAAGCTTGGATTCTCGAAGTTATCGGCAAAGGCAAAGGACAGAAGGGTGCTGTTTGGGTTGCAAGAATGATTCCCGACGGATATGTTTCGGCTCACGCTAATCAGGCAAGAATCACCACTTTCCCACAGGCAACAAAGAAGAGCAAGGATGTCGTAACTTTCAAGAACATCGACAAGCTCCTCACCGACAAGAACATAACCTGCGTTTACGCTGACGATGTTATCACCTTCGCTCGCGAAAAAGGTTACTTCAAGGGCAACGATGCTGATTTCAGTTTCTCCGACACATACGCACCAGTTGATTTCAGCGGCGCTCGCTTCTGCGAAATCCGCGTTTGGGCTTTCTTCAACGATGTTGCTGAAGGCATGGATCAGTATTGGGAATATGCAAAGGGCACCAAGATTGAATACGACGCAAATGGCTATGCAACCAACAGAATGCCATTGTGGGTAAAACCTGCTAAGCCTGTAACTCTCGAAACTGTAATGCACAATATGGGCAACCACCTCGAAGGTACCGAACTCGACATGAGCAAGGGAATGGGTGCTGGTCCGTTCAACTGCCCTTACCGCTGGAGACCAATGACTTGGGAATACAACGGAAAGAACTATATCCACGAAAGAGCAACAGGAACACAGCAGACTGGTTTCTCGTTTGTAGCACAATTGCGTGGCAATTTGCCGGATGTACTTGGTGCAATCAACTGGTTTGGCGTTGACGACTGCGCAACAACAGTTTACGTTCCTATGTACGCATCTATCACCGAAATTCCTTACGCTTACCGCGAAGGCAACGGCTCGATGATGAAATTCAAACCAGATGCAGCATTCTGGATTTTCAACCTCGTATCAAACTTCGCATACACACGCTACTGCGATATGTATCCTGAAATTGAAACAGTAAGACGCGACCTTCACAGAAGTTTCAAGGACGAAACCGCAAAGATTGAAGGCGACCTCCGCGAAGAAGCAGCAAACAATCCGCAGAACGTAGCAAAGAAACTTACCGAATACTCGGCTAAGGCATCGGAAAACACAATGGTAACATGGCAAAACCTCTTTGCTAGCCTGTTTACCAAATATGTCGACGGCAACATCAAGACAGAACGCGAAGTACCCGAAGGCTACAAGTACTACTCACCGGAAGTTAAGCAGCCAAAGTATGGCAACGACTGGTACAGAAGAATTGTCGAAGACGACACAAAACATTTATTGGAAGCAAAATAAACTTATTAACATAACTAAATTAAAAACAAATTAATAAAATGAAGACTTCAAAAGATTACATCGAACTGGAAGCAAAGTACGGAGCACACAACTATC
>JAGCNN010000070.1 GCA_017645925.1 Bacteroidales bacterium | reverse complement strand
TTGACTATGGTGTTGTTTATCGAGTTTCCTACAAATCCGCCAAATTTTCCTTGGTTATTTGATGTAATTTTCTTGTTTCCAGAAACCAAAGTCGTGCAGTTGGATATTGCAGATGACTTTGCACTTAGGCACAATGCCCCGTAAGATGCTACATTGGCAGATATTTCATACGATGAGGGGACTCGGATATTAAGGCTATCGACAGTTGCATTTTCGATGGCATTGAATACAGTTGCCGCACCAATCTGCTCATTGAAGCGGATGGTAAATGTATTTCCGCCACCGTTTAAATGACCGCTGAACTCGTTTACTACAGTATTGTCGCAGTTGACAATGTCGATGTCGGCGGTAATTTTGAAATATGTATCATCGCCGCAATTGTAAATTTCGAATCCCTTGTAAGTTGATGTGGACTGGTTTTCCGACTGTAGCATTGCTTCTGCAAACTGAGCCCATTCCTCGGCGTTGTCGATGGTGAGAGGATTGTCGGGGGTGCCGTCGGTGTCGTTTGACTTTGTGCGGAACGAAACAATATCACCGAAGACGGTTCGGTCGTCGTATTTTGCAAATGCACGGTAGTAGTAGGTAGTCTGCGGTGTAAGGCCTGTCATTTGCCTTGTGAAAGTGGTTCCGCTGTATGCCATGCGCAGAGTATCAAGAAGTTGATTCTCGTTTTCACCGAATGCAAACCCCACCTGTGTGATTTCTGTTTCCCTGTCAACGACTATTTCTGCACTTAATGTCGCAGTCGTAGATGTGCGAGGTACTACAAGAGTGGTTACTTCGAAAGGCGGCAGTTTCTTTACCATGACGTTATCGACTGCTGCTGGCGGGCTATAACCTCCGCCTCCATCGTTTTTCCAGAAGAATGTCAGGTAGTATATGCCTGCATCGATATTCACCTTGTTTTTAGCATGCTTCCAGCCAGCCTGCTCCGACATTACTCCTACGCCGCTTATATCTATCCATCCTGCTGGTGTAGTATTGTTGGTACCGATCATGCCGTTGTTTGAGCCGCCAGAAAGGTTTTGTGAAAGTGAATCGGGAACTAGGAATGCCCTCAGAAGATCCCAATTGCTTTCTCCCCTTATACGCCTATCGAAATCGAACTGGTATTTGTCGTCAACGGTGATGTTTATTTTACGGGAAGCGTAGCTGTATGATTCAGCACCAGTACTATATGTATAATTTGCACCTCCGTCGTTGGATATGTAAAGTGATTTTTCACCGCCGTTGTTTACTGCATAACCTATGTGCCACCTGTTTGTCTGTCTGCCGTTGTTGAGTATCCAGTTGGCATTTTCTTCAGCATCCTCGAAGTCGCAGCTGTAAGGTTCGTAGCCTATCTCTACTGCGAGTGGCTCTACCTTGTAAACAGGACGGATGGGAAGTCCAACGTAGCGAGGATAGTTGGAAGGGTTGTAATTGTTCGAATATAAGTAGTTGTACCACGCATTGTTCGTGGTGTCAGTATAGAGCGAACTCGACCAGTAGCAGCCAGTTCCATCGTTGCCGAGGCTATCATTGTCGCGCCAACTGGCAGCGGGCAGGAAGATTGTGCCGCCATTATATCCCGTTATGAGAAGTCCGGTCACACCATTCTGCACAGTCCATTCCTGTGTGCTGTTATAAAGCAACTCGTCAAATTCCGCCTTTGTAGGCATACGCCATTCTTCGCCCCAGTTTACGGCAGCTGCATCGTCCGTTGCTTCCAATGTAATCAAGCTGTCGGTGAATCCGTTGTTGCCATATTCGGCGTCATTGCAATATTTTGTAAGGGTATTTTCGTCTCCGTTGCTATAGCGGTAATTTGCCCATGTGTATCCTTGTTCATAACCATCGAGCCAAGTCGTATCGGTACCATTAACAGAATAATGCGGTGATGTTTCGCCCCAAGCAAAATAATCGCCATAGTCATAGGGGGTTGATGCACCAATGTTTGTATTAGCCCACTTCGTTCCGCTTGGCATACCGAGGTCAACATAGTAGTGGTCGCCCATCGCTCCGGTTGGAGTAGTAAATGATTTTATTTCGCCATAGCCGGTTCCGTCGCTGTTGGTTGCGTATGCGCGGTAGTAGTAGGTTGTGCCGGCGTCAAGTCCTGTAATCGAGGCTGAAAAGTCGGTTGTTTCTGTTTCGCTCTGTACCGTATCGGTAAGATTTCCAGGGTTGGCGCCGTATATGAATCCGCGTTCAATAACTTCAGAAGTTCCGATTTTAATAATGCTTCCGTGCAGAGTTGCTGTGGTAAGGGTTATATTGTCTGTTGAATTTGTTGCCACAGTAGGAGACGGACGGTAAACCGCGCGAACTGATAGTCCTTCGTAGCGGTAGTCGTTGTCAAATTGCTGATTGCCCGAATAGAAGATGAAGCGCCATGCGTCGGACGGGATGGCTGTGTAAAGCGATGAAGCCCAGTAGGTGCCGTAGGAACCGACATCGCGAACGCCATTTGAACCTTGGGTACCTGCGGCGGGCAGGAAAATAGAATTGCCGTTTCGTCCAGTATATAAGCGACCGTTTACACCGTTCTGCTTTGTCCAAGTGCAAGTGCAATTGTCAATAAGTTCCTGTATTTCCTCATGTGTAGGCATACGCCATTCGGCTCCCCAGCTGGCGTTTGCGGCATCGTCGGCGGCTTCCAAGGTTGTCAGCGAATCAGTATAGCCGTTGTCACCATATTCAGCATTACTGCAGTATTTGGTGAGGGTGGTTCCGCTTCCATTGCAATATTGGTAGGTTTCCCAGTTGTAGTTTTCCTTTGGTGTTGTTTCGCCCCAAGCAAAGTGGTCGCCGTAGTCCACGGTATTTTCGGCACCTATGTTCATATTTGCCCATTTTGTGCCGTTAGGCAGACCAAGGTCAACATAATCGTGTCCGGCGTATTGTCCGCAGGTTCTGAATGATTTTATTTCTCCGTAGCCTGTGCCGTCGCTGTTGATTGCGTAGGCACGGTAGCAGTAGGTTGTATTGGGTGTAAGTCCCGTAATCGTAGCCGAAAAGTCATCGGTATCGTCTGTATTTATAATATTTTCTGTAAGGTTTTCCGCGCTGGTACCAAACATGAATCCACGCTCCGTGATGTCTGAAGCACCATGCTTAACAATGCTGCCTTGCAAGGTTGCTGAAGTGGAACCAATATTTGAAGGTGAAACCGTAGTAACAATAGGATTGATAATTCTTTCTAGGCGGATATTGTCCACTGCTGCAGGGGGCTGGTTAGAATGGTTGGTGTTTCTCCAGTGGAAGTGGAGACGATATATCTTGTCACCATTGCCCATGCCGGCAAACTGGTCGGAGGAGATAACCATCACCTCATGTTGCCAAGTGCTTTGCCGTGAGAGCCAATGCTCATGACCAGATGTGCCGTAGTTGCCCGGCTGACCTGCAGCATCGTAGTTCGTACCATTTACGTTGGGAGGATTGCTGCCTGCGGTGACAGTCACCACCTCAGGGTCGAGCCAAAAGACGCGCAAAAACTCATAGTTGTATAAACCGCCCTGAGCTTTCCAGTCGAAGGAGAGCGCCAGCTCGGTGACACCGTCCGGCACCAGGATGTCACGATACGCGTAGACGCGGGTTTCCGTGCCGATATATGTGTTGGACACGCCACCGTCGTTGGAAATATACATTCCGTTTTCCCCTCCATTGTTTACAACGTTACCTATGTACCACTTGTTGGCCTGTGTGCCATTTACGAATACCCAGTGGTCGTTTTCGGTGGCATCCTCAAAATCGCAAGTATATGGCAAGGTGGCGATATTTGGTTCGGTAAGGAACATTGTGGGTTTCCAAATGCTTTGGTCATTATCCGAGCACAATGCACGTACATATACATAATATGTTGTAGAACCTCTTAGTCCTGTTATAGAATAGGTGGAATCGGTTACCGTTATAATGTTTCCCGAAGCATTGAGGACATCTTGTTCAAGTTCAATTGTCGAAACTACAATATTCCATGACTGTGCCGTGCCATTTTCGCTCCAACTTATTGTGGCTGATTCGCTTGTAATGTCTGTAGCCTGCAGGTTAGTTACCGTCTTGCAGGTTGGACACGATATTAAATGCGTTACTGGTGAGGTCATAGCACCTGAACCCGAGAATATTTCCTCGCCGTTGGCATCATATACTTCGTATGAAATCTCATCAGGATAACCGCCTTCTACGTATTCAAACCTAATTACCCTGTCTTTGCAAACTTCAAGAGAACCTATTTCCGAACTGCCATCTTCCATTGTCAAACTTGCCATAATTACACCCGTTTCTTCGTCGATGACATTGATAGCATTGCCTGTCCATCCGTCATCATACTCGTCAGCAAATGAGTATGTAATTTCGCACATATTTTCGGGCGTACATGCTTTAGTGGCAAAAGTCGTTGTTCTCCAGATACTTTTGTCATCTTCCGAACATACGGCGCGTACATATACATGGTACATTGTAATATTTGTCAGTCCTGTTACAGAATACGACGGTAATGTTGTAGTGACAGGAACAGCAGTTGTGAGTTCTTCATCACTAAGTACTATTTCCGAAACGATTACTTCCCAGCTTTCTGCAGACCCAGATTCCGTCCAGTTTATTGTTGCCGATTCTGTTGTAATGTCAGTTGCTGTTAGATTGGTTATTATCTTGCAGGTATTTTTCACAATTCTTATGTTATCGATAGCTGCTGGAGGATTTGAACCGTCAGAACTATCGTTTTTCCAGAAGAAAACAAGGTAGTAAGACCCTGCTTCGAGGTCCTTCTCAGCATAACTTTGCTGCCAATACGAAGAATTATTATACGATGACATGTTTCCTGCGTCCATCCATTCCGATGGC
The DNA here is from genome assembly GCA_017645925.1 of Bacteroidales bacterium. Lineage (GTDB taxonomy): Bacteria > Bacteroidota > Bacteroidia > Bacteroidales > ML635J-15 > Bact-19. The sequence continues at coordinate 5,756 of JAGCNN010000070.1, read as the reverse complement.
GCATTGTTACTGTTTCCCGACATACCATTGCTTGCACCTGCCGACAAGTCGGGGTTGAGCGAAGTTGGGATAAGAAATGCCTTCAGGACATCCCAGTTATTTTCTCCGTTTGTCTTCCAATCAAATTCGACATAATATGGGGCTGTTTCTTCAATATCTATTTCACGGTAGGCATATACATAAGATATTGAAGATGTGCTGTAATTATTGCTTATGCCGGCGTCACTAGATATGTAAAGACCTTTTTCTCCGCCGTTGTTTGCTGCTGTACCAATATACCACTTGTTTGTCTGGGTGCCATTGGCGAGAGTCCAGTTGGCATTTTCGTCGGCATCCTCGAAGTCGCAGGAGTAAATTACATTCTGCCCAAACGAAGCAAATGCTGTGAAAAACAACAATATAGCACTTAATGCTACTTTTGAAAATAGTTTATGGGATTTACATTCTCCCTCCTTATTCTTATATAAATTTCTCATAGTAGGAAAAATTTAGCGATTTTAAGCGAACAAATGTAATATTTTTTTTACAAACAATGGCTTGGATATTAAAAAAAATTTAAAAAATCTATTTATAGCGGACTATGCAGGTGTTTCTGGATGAAAAGACGGAAAGAATCATTGTTGTCCACTAAAAGTTTTCACCTGTCCGCACATAATTCAATGTCTCAAGCATGGTTCGTTCATCTGGACAATGTTGTTACTTATGATACTAACATAACAGTTAGCATTTGAATAAATCCGCTGGCTGAGCTTGTCGAAGTCAAGGTGACAAAATGATATAATGTACATTAACCTTACCCTTCGACAGGCTCAGGGGGAGGTTAAATGAAAGAGCCGTGTGTCTCAAGTTGTTATATTAACAACAAAATGCGTGAGCTTTGTTCTGAAGCAACATAATAAACACGGAGAGGGTGCATATATATAAGATATGCGGGCAACAATTATTTTAAATGCTAGTCTGATGCTAATGTACAGCTAATCACAAGATTAGCTGCATATCCATTTTATGTTAGTTCAGTTTCTCAAACTTTTGTACGGAAACCTTTCCCTGTGTGAATATTCTCGTGATGTAAGTTCCAGTAGGAATGTTTGTTATGTTTATGTTGACGGTGTTTCCGCTGAGCTTTTCGTTTGAATAAACAAGTCGTCCAAGGTTGTCAAAAATCTCAATGAAATCATTGCCTTCGAATCCGTAGGCGTTTTCAATGTTAAGTTCGTTGCGGCAAGGGTTTGGATATATGCTTACGTTTTCAGAGAACTCAATGTCTTCCACACCTACAAGGCACGATGCTACCCTTATTCCTGTCGAAGCGGATATTCCATCGTAGGCGTCTGAAACTTTTTGCCATTCGCCGTCTTTCTGTACATACAATGTACTTGGACGTCCGTAGCCTCTATTGTGTGAAAGTCCGATTACAACGTTTTCATTTGATGAATAATTCATTGAAAATCCGAGGAAGAAAGGCCCGTCAACTTTCAAGGGCTCGTCAAAGACTATTTTTTGGTAATAATTTTCGCTGAGTGTGCGCAGATATACTTTTTGTTCCGATAATACCGTTGTTGGAACTGCATCGTTTCCGTCCCAAGTGATGAATGTAATATATGCGTTGGGGTTGCTGTATTCCAGTTGCATAATGGGGACGGTAATAGATGATATTTCGTTGAAAGTGTAGTATTCGAATTTGTCGGCGTAGGTTGTAATATTATCGCTGTTGTGTCCGCCTAGGTAACCGTCAAGTCCGTGAACGCCAAGTTTTATGGCAGTTTCATCCTCAAGCAGGTTGCACAGGGTGTCGCAGTATGAGCCTACGTAGTTTTCGTAAACAACAATGTATTCATGCTTTGTGAGAATATCGGCGCCATTGGGATTTGAAACCGAAAGTGTAACATCATAAACTCCTGAATTTTCGTATATTACACCTTCTGGTAAAACCTGAAATTCTGATGTTGCTGGAGTTCCACCTTCAAATTCCCACGACCAGAACATAGGATAACCGTCTGATAAGTCCTCGAAACGCACGGGAGTGTTTACCTGCACAAGCCTGTTGGGGCAAGTGAAGTTTGCATGCGGCGTTGCATTTCCTATCGAAGGTATTACGTTGATATAATTTTCAAGCATTAGCGTATCGACTCCGAGTGTATTGGTTACGATAAGCGTTACATTGAATTGTCCAACATTGTTGTATCTTATGTTGTGCGGGTGCTGTTCGTTTGAGCTTGTAGGCTGTGCTCCTTCAAACCACCATTGCCAGATGTATGGCGAACCTTGCGACAAATCGGTAAAGTTGATGCTGTTGCCTGCTATAACGGTTACTTGATTTGCTGCAAAATATGCGGTAGGCGGTTCGGTTGACGGTTCTATTACCTTTATGTAGTTTGTACGTGTCTTTGTATTTTCGTTTCCTTGTCTGTTCGATGCAGTAAGGGTTACATTGTATTCGCCCGGCGTATTGTAAACTATATTTTGCGGATTTTCGTCGGTAGAGTTGACGGGCGTACCTCCTGTAAATGTCCACGACCATGAGTTCGATCTTGTTGAAAGATTGTGGAAGTTTATGCTTTCTCCTGCTGGAATTAATGTTCTTTCGGCATTGAAATCGGCTACTGGCCAGTTGTCGGGGCAGGCGCTTTCGTGTGCGCCATAACCTACGAGTTCACCAGAACTTAAAGGTCTGTTCAATTCTCGCATTGAATTGTCGGGACTTATGAAGACGTATGTGGGAGTGCCGTCAATTTCCCAGTTGTCGGCTAATGTCGAGTTTATCGGGTTGGTTTCTAACGGAGCAATAGGGTAATCCACATTAAATTCGTTCATATACCACTCTATGGTATTGGGAGCATCGCTAGTAAGTATTGCTATACCGATGAAAATGATATCTGCTTCATTACAGCCCATTTGCCTGTATAGTTCAACAACATCTGGCATTTCGTCTTGGCAATAGTGGCATGTCGTGAAGAAAAAATCAAGAAATACATATTTCCCATTGCGAAGATATGCGTTTATGTCGTGTGTGTTGCCGTCTTGGTCGGTAAGAACTACTGTTTCTGTAAACTGGTCTGGAACCATCTGTGCGTATGTGCATACGGAAATTATTATCGCAGCAATCGTTATTAAAAGTCGTTTCATAAAAACACAATTATAGACAAGTGCCAAAATTAAGGATTAATTTTTTATAAAAAAAGAGTAAAGTTGTTTTTTTGATTGTAATGACGGCTATCTTTTTATAAAATGCTAATAAATAGTAATTTGCAAGTTCTGTATTGTCAATTTTGCAATTAAAAGTTGGCTCCTCGCACCGATTTTTTGAATCTTCTACCAAATCTTTTTATCTTTGCAAAAATTTCGATGATGAAAACCAGAATATTAATGTCAATGTTGGCGCTTTTGATGCTGGTTGCAGCAATGAGTTCATGCGCCATTCAGGAAGTAAATGTAGGCACTCCAAAGGATGTAAAGGTGCAAAACCTGAGTTTGAGTGGTATTAGCATTAGTGGAAAAATTCCAATCGACAATCCCAACAGTTTTGGCTTCAATGTAAAGGGTGTGAAACTTGATGTTAGCGTAAACGGCATTCCTGTAGGCTGTATTAATAAAAAGGAGAAAATTCACATTAACCCTAAGTCAAACAACGCATACTCGCTCAATTACGATGCTTCGTTCAAGGATATTGTAAAGGATCCCGTTGCATTGAAAAACGCCCTTACGAAAGGCAGTGTGTCGGTAAAGTTGTCGGGCTACGTGAAGGTGTCGAAGTTTATAGTTTCTAAAAAAATAAAGGTTGAGCATCAGGAAAATATAAACAAGTTCAAGTTTTTTTAGTACCTTTGCGAAAAATTGTAATTCCGATGAAAAAAATTGCGATACTACTAATAATAATGGTCTTCTGCTCGTTGCAAATGATGGGGCAGAACATTAATCCTTCCCGCATAAAGTATTTTAACGACTCCACCTACAATGGAAAGGTTAAGGTTGTGCAGGACGCTTCGCTCAAGTTGTTTATGGAAACCTGCGTTGGTCTGAACAAGAAGCGTGAAGGTTTTCCGGGATATAGGGTTAAGGTATTCGCGCAGAATAAGCAGGATTCGCGTTCTAGGGCAAATGCTATCCGTTCGGCTTGCAGCAACGACGACCACGAGGCTTATGTGACGTTTGTGGAACCTAACTTTGAAGTTCACGTTGGCGATTTTATGACGCGCTTCGAGGCTTTGGTGCTTATGAAGGAACTTTTGGCAAAATATCCGGAAGCATACATCATAAAGACTAACATTAAATACCCAATCCATTGATGGACAATACGGAACTGAGGCGGCTCGAAGACATTGCCGCTGTCATACGTCGCGACATTATTGACTCGCTCTGCGAAGCTGGTTCGGGACACATTGGTGGTTCGCTCGACCTTGCCGATATATTTGCTGTACTATATTTCCACACAATGAGGCACGACCCTCATAATCCGCAAATGCCCGACCGCGACAAACTTATACTTTCGATAGGACATACCGCGCCGGTGCTATATGCAACTCTCGCAAATGCTGGATATTTTCCCAAGGAGGAACTACTGACTTTGCGTAAGATTGGTGGTCGTCTGCAGGGACATCCCTCGCTGGCATCGGGACTGCCGGGCGTAGAGTCGGCTTCTGGTTCGCTCGGACAAGGCCTTTCGCTCTGTGTCGGAATGGCTTTAGCCGACAAGGTTGACGGCTGTAAGCGCAAGATTTTCTGTGTGTGCGGCGATGGCGAAATCCAGGAAGGGCAGGTGTGGGAGGCTGCAATGAGCGCGGCTCACCATAAATTAGGCAACATAATTGCAATAATTGACCGCAACCGCTTGCAAATAGATGGACCAAACGAGGTGGTTATGAATCTAGAGCCTTTGCGTGAAAAATGGTTGTCGTTCGGATGGGATGTTTATGTTTGCAATGGCAACAGTATTGAAGATTTGGTTCGCACTTTTGATGCTATGGACGGTGACAAGCCAAAAGTCTTAATTGCAAATACAATCATGGGCAAGGGCGTTCCCGAAATCGAAGGCGATTATAAGTGGCATGGTAAGGCACCTAGCAGGGAAGAAAGGGATAAGTGGACCGGCGATTGATTGTTTTGTAAAGCGGTAATTTTCATATCATACCTACTATTATATTGTCCGAAACAAACATGCCTTTTGGGGTGAGTGAAAGTCTTTCTCCGTCAAAATTGTAAAATTCTGGTTGCAAATTTTTTATCGCTTTAATGATGCGTTCGGAAGCAATATTGCCGAAATCTTTTTTTATTTCTCCGAGGTTGATGCCTTTGGCAGTCCTTAGTCCAAGCATTATGGTTTCTTCGAGAATGTCGGCAGGGGAGAGGCTTTCGCTTGTGCTGCATGGTTCTCCTTCAGAAATGCATTTGATATACTCTTTTACATCGGCAATGTTCCACGACCGTGAATTTGCAAAGTATGAATGTGCACCGGGACCGAAACCTAGGTATTCAGTTCTGTCCCAGTACGATGAATTATGTTGAGAATGCATGTCGGGTTTGCCTGCATTAGAGATTTCGTAGTGGTCAAAGCCGTTTTCGCGGACTTTGCTGTCAAAGGTTAGGAATTGGCGCAGGCAGGTTTCTTCATCGGAAGGCTGGTATTTGTTTTCGCGCAAGTATCTATGTAGCAATGTGCCTTCTTCTATGCCAAGGCAGTAGCACGAAATGTGGCTTATTGGTAGCGAAAAAGCCTTGTCTAATTCCATTTCCCATTGCTCGTCTGTAAGTCCTGCAAT
>JAGCNN010000069.1 GCA_017645925.1 Bacteroidales bacterium | reverse complement strand
TCTATATCGAGACCGAACTAAAGAAGCAGATGAACATTCCAGTTTTCCACGACGACCAGCACGGTACTGCAATAATTTCGGGTGCTGCCTTGCTCAACGCCTTGAAGATTGCTGGCAAGAAAATCGACGAGGTGAAGGTTGTATTCAACGGGGCAGGAGCTGCAGGTATAAGCTGTGCACGTTTGTTCTGCACTCTCGGTGTAAAGCGTGAAAACATAGTTCTTTGCGACAGCAAGGGTGTTGTCCGTGCCGACAATCCGAAACTTACCGAACAGAAGCGTGAGTTTGCAACTACGCGTGACCTTCACACTTTGGCCGAGGCTATGGTCGGTGCTGATGTATTTGCTGGCGTTTCGGTTGGCAATGTGGTTACCAAGGACATGATGAAGACTATGGCAAAGGATCCTGTTGTGTTCGCAATGGCAAATCCAACACCTGAAATATCCTACGAAGATGCAAAGGAAGCTCGTCCCGATGTTATAATTGCAACAGGCAGAAGCGATTATCCGAATCAGGTAAACAATGTGCTCGGTTTCCCGTTCATTTTCCGTGGTGCTTTGGATGTTTGTGCAACACAGATTAACGAGGAGATGAAGATTGCGGCTTCACATGCTTTGGCGGATTTGGCAATGGAACCGGTTCCCGACTATGTTTGCGAGGCTTACAATGTTGATAAGATTGAATTTGGTCGCGAATACATAATTCCAAAGCCGTTGGATTTGCGTGTAATTGAATGTGTTGCGCCTGCTGTGGCTAAGGCAGCAATGGAAACAGGCGTTGCCCGTCGCAACATTACCGACTGGAACGAATACAAGTTGCAACTTCGTGCACGAGTAAGAAGGGTTCACGACAACTACAAAAAGACAAAGTAGATTAGGGATAAATATCGTTGTAGGTTCTAAGACCGATTTGGTTTTAGAACCTTTTTTTATAATGTACAGTTTGCTTGTGGAAGCAAGGTGCACATGATTTTTGTTTGTTTTTGCTTCTCATTTTTCATTACTTTTGCAGAGTAATTTTAATTGAGTTTGAAAATGAAAAGAGTTTTGGTTATCATGCCTGTACTGCTTTTGTTGGTGCAGTGTGTTTTTGCCCAGATAAATACATATCCGTGGACTGAAGATTTTGAGAGCAACAGTTTTGCAACAAATGGATGGAATACCAGCATTATATCAGGAAGTGCCGAATGGGGGCTTGGTACAGGTGATAGTCATAGTACGTTGGCTTCGGCACATAGTGGAACGACAAATGCAATTATTAGTAATAGCGAATATGAAGGAGATACTGCTTTGTTGCTTTCTCCTGTTTTTGCGCGTCCTAATGTGGGCGGTACGATAAAAATATCGTTCTATTATGCGAGTCCAGACTGGAGTGGCGACTTTGATGAGTTAATAGTTAAGTATATTGATGCGGAGAACAGTTCTACTCTATTGACTATTGCAGAAATTACATACGAGTGGACTTTGGCAACTATTGATTTGCCTGTATCCGGCCTTGCCGAAACTTTCCAAATAGGTTTTGTTGGGGTGCCAAAATATGGCTACGGTTTTCTGCTCGATGATGTAACGCTTGATTTTGAAGAAAGTACGTTTGAGGTTGATACATATCCATGGTGTGAAGATTTTGAGATTGCAAGTTTAGCATTGGCAGGCTGGACAAGCAGCATACTTTCGGGAAGTGCAAATTGGAGATTGGGAGCAGGAACTGAAAATAGCGGAAGTCTTACAAGTGCGCATAGCAGTTCTACGAATGCCTTGATTAGCAATACTGCATCTCATGGCGATACGGCAGTACTTGTTTCGCCTGTTTTTGTGCGCCCAACTGGTATTGATACGTTAGATTTGACATTCTATTATGCAAATCCTATTTGGGGCAGCGATTACGACAATATGATAGTGAAACTGATTGACGGAACTGATGAGACAGAGCTGGCTGTGATAGGTGATTATCATGATAACTGGACTCGAATGAAGTGTCCGCTTGTGGTGTCAGAACTTCCAGAAAATTTCCAAATAGCATTTGTCGGTATTCCACATTGGGGCTATGGTTTTTTGATTGATGATGTTTGCATTCAGCAATACGAGGCACCTGTGCTCGATGTTATTGATACCGAAACGTATAGGCAGGTTGGTACTGGCGAATATACGCAGGCGCTTCCTGTTGAAACTTCGGCGGAATACAGTTACTCGCAGCAAATTTTCTTGTCAGAAGAAATGGGTGGACAGAAAACCATTTATTCGCTGTCGTTCAATTATGCCGGCAATGTGGCGGAAGAGCTTCATAGGTATGTAAAGGTATATATGGCAAATACTGAAAAGTCATCATTCTCATCGTATTATGATTTTATGCGGGTATCGGATATGACCAAAGTATATTCTGGTGAGTTGACAATTCCTGCAGAGTCGAACTGGGCTACAATAGTGCTTGAAACACCTTTTGCATACGATGGAACGAGCAACCTGATGCTTGCTGTTCTTGATAATTCGGGAACAATTGCCGATGAAAGGCTTTTCTATTGTTCAGAAAAGGAAGATAGGCTTTCTTTTACTGCTACTAATGATTATCCGATTGACATTGACGGGTATTACTTATATGGGAATGTCGGAGTTTTGCGCAATAATGTAAGGTTCGGTATTGAGGAGGTAGAGCCTGTTGAACCTTCAATTGATGTTGAAGAAACTTCTGCATATCTTCAGGTAGGAACAAATACGTCGGCAGGTCGCAATATGCTTCCCGTCAATGCGGAAAATATATGGTCGCTTTCGCAGCAGATTTTCAGTTCTCGTGAAATGGGGGGCGAGAAGAATATTTACAGCTTGTCATTCAACTATTTGGAAAATCCAAACGGAAATATTTCACGAAATATAAAGGTATATCTTGCTCATACGGATATGCCTGAATTTGATGATGCCTATAACGATGTTGTCGATTGGGCTGATATGACAAAGGTTTATTCTGGTCGGATGATGATTGATGGGGAAAGCGGTTGGACAACCATCGCGCTTAATGCTCCGTTCCATTATAATGGTGTTGACAACCTGATAGTTGCCGTTATGGACGTAACGGGCAGTTCGGAGGAAAATCCGGTTTTGTTTGCTTGTTCTAGTGTAGAGAAAAGTCGTGCTGTTGCTTTTTCTAGTTATAGAGCAGTAGGGTACGAAAGTATGTATAGCGCCGATGGTGATTTGTTATATTCCCGTAGCAATATAAGATTCGGATTGGAATATGTTGAGCCAGAGCATTATGTGGTGGATACGGTGGAAACTGATGCTTATCTGCAAATTGGAACTGGCAATGTTGAAAATGTCTTAACTCTTCCTGTTCAAACAGATATCCGTTGGTCGTATTCGCAGCAAATATTCAAGGCCGAAGATTTTGGCGGAAGCCGTACAATTTATTCTTTGGCGTTCAATTATACAGGCAATACAAATGGAGAATTTACTCGAAATGTAAAGGCTTATCTTGGTTATACCCAGAAGGATGAATTTGATTCTGCAGGTGATGATTTTGTGGATGTTACAGAAATGACAAAGGTTTATTCAGGTTTAATGCGTTTTGATGCCGAAAGCGGTTGGACAATGCTTGTGCTTGAAAATCCTTTTGTTTACAACGGAACCGACAACCTTGTTCTGGCTGTTGTGGACGTTACCGAACGCGAAGATTCGGAAGTACCGTTTGTCGGAAGCAATGTGGTTGGTAGCCTGGCGGTTAGTGCTTCTTCATATTATCCTGTTCCGCTTAATGTGTCTTCTTTTTCAGTATATAATTGCGTTTTGCACTATTATCGCAACAATGTCCGTTTCGGACTTGAATATGTAGAGCCGCCAGCACATTTGGTTGATACTATAGAAACAGCTGAATATCTGCAGGTTGGAACAGGAACTGAAGAAAGTGAAGATTTGCCAACAAACACAAATTATTCGTATAGTTATTCCCAGCAGTTGTTCTTAGCTTACGAAATGGGCGGACCGCGTACAATATATACGGTGTCGTTCAGCTATTCGGGCAATAGCAACAGCGAATTTTATAGGAATTTGAAACTATATATGGGACATACTTCAAGCTATGAGTATGACTTGGGCAATGATTGGGTTAGGTCTAATCTGCTTAATGTTAGTTCGCAAAATGTGCTTATAGACGAAGAAAGCGGTTTGATTACTTTTGTACTTCGGACTCCATTTAATTACAACGGAACGGATAATCTCGTTGTAGCAGTGAGGGACAACACTGGAGAGTATGTATCACCAATTAAGTTTCAATGTTCCAATATTGAATATCAGTCTGCAATGAGTAGCAGTAACGATTGGAATGCAATATATGATTTGGGTTCGGAATATGGTACTCTTTATAGGGTTCGCAACAATGTACGTTTCGGACTTGAATATGTAGAACCACCTGTGGTTGAGGTTGATACAATTGAAACTGATGGCTATTTGCAGGTCGGTACAGGAAACTCGATTCGTGAGGCTTTGCCAGTGAACACGGCGGGAAAGTATGGCTATTCGCAGCAGATATTCAATGTAGCGGAAATGGGTGGTGCAAGGACTATATATTCGGTTTCGTTAAATTGCGTTACAAATAGCACTGCCGATGCGGTACGAAATGTTAGGTTATATATGGGAAATGTTAATGCTTTTGAGTTTGAGTACAACGATTGGGTTGATGTACTTGGACTTGAAGTCGATGATTTAGAATCCGTTTCTCAGGTTTATGAAGGAGATGTTACTATTCCCGCTAATTCTGGTTGGCTTACAGTAATCCTTGACCAGCCATTCGAGTATAATGGTACGGATAACCTTATGGTTGCATGGCTTGACAATACTGGCGTTTCGCATACCGAAAGACATTTTGCTTGTACAAGTAGTTCTCTTGGCAATTCAATTATTGCAACACGCAATATAGGTAGCTATGATTTGGGTGAAGTTGGAAATATATCGGGAATGGTTTTGCAATATCGCAACAACATTCGTTTCGGAGTTGAACAAAGAGTGGTTTATACTCTTGATGTTACTAGTAACGATAATGTTATGGGTAAGGTTTCCGGATATGGAAGGTATGAGGAGGGCAGTGTTGTAAATGTTTCAGCAACGGCATATCCTTGCTTTAAGTTTAGCAAGTGGAGCGATGGCGTTACCGCAAATCCGCGTCAGGTGGAGATGACTTCCGACATTTCGCTCTTGGCTCAGTTTGTTGGCATTGAGAGCGATACCCTCAACTACGACAACGATGTTTACAATATTTCGCTCGGTTATCATCAGCAGAATGTAGAGTGGGGTATATTGCTTCTGCCGCAACATCTTGCTTCGCGTCCGCATCTTGCCGACGTTTTGTTCTATGTTGACGGACAATATTCGTACGGGGAATACAATTTGGCTGTATATCAGGGCTTTGATACAATTCCAACGGAATGTGTTCTCAGAGATGCTGTTATAGTGCCAGAGAATACTGAAGGCTGGCAAAGCTTTGGCTTCGATACTTTGGACATTGATACCGACTTGCCTTTATGGGTAATTTTGAGCAGTGATGCCAGTTATCCTGCTGTTGCTTCAACATTCCATGACGATGGATATGAAAATGGTGCATGGTGGAATCCAAATGGAACTTGGACTCAGCAGAACTATGGCGCATGGATGATAAAGGCCGTGCTGCCTGTTGTTGAAGATGAAAACGAGGTGGCGGACATTGTCTCCGATGGAAACATTGGCATTTATCCTAATCCTGTAAATTCCTTTATGTACATTGAAGGTGTGGAATTTGGCGAACCTGTTGAGATATACAGCATAGAAGGCAGAATGATTGCCAACTTTATCTTCAATGGCGATGCTGTTGATGTTGCATGGCTTCCTGCTGGAATGTATGTTTTGCGCAGCAATGGTTCTGTTGTTAGGTTTGTAAAGGAATAGTTGGATTGCCGGTCAACTGTATGTTAACATTTATTAGTGTCCGCTAAAAAATAGGATGATGCACGTAACTCTAATGTTATCAAGTGTTTATGTAACAATACTAATAAAGGGGCTTGTCATTTACTTGCTTCGCTGCGTGAGCTAAAGGTTCGGAAACCTGATTGAACCTGCGATACGGCACGGGGAGCAGTGTGAAATCGGTTGTCCGGAACGTTGCTTGCAACCTCACGAAGTAATCTGTTAACAGATTATTACAAAACAGATTACTCACTTCGTTTCGTGAAAAAGTTCCGGACAAACAGTCTCACACGACACGTTCCTTAGTCGGTTTGTTTCACAGAGCTTCCTCGCCTTAGCAGAGCAAAAGTCCTCTGTTTGTTTTGCTTTGCTTTCGGCTTACGGAAGGTTCGCTTTGTTTTCCGGAATGACAAGGTAGGGGTTTAGCGGACGATAATAGCTTGAAATACTCTTACGTTTTTTGCCTTATGCCAAAAACGTCTTTTAGTTTTGTTTCGTTTTTGACATTCTGTTTTCGTAGTCGGTTATTCTGCTGATAATTTTTGCAGAATCAAAGTCCTTGTCAATGATGATGTTGTTTTCGTTAAGGAGATACATGCGAGGTGTCTTGTATGTTCCGTAGTCGTAGTCGTATGTGCCAACGCCTTCGGGGTCGCTGACATTTATCCAGTTGAGTTCGTTTTCGGCGATGTATTCCTTCCACTGGTCGTATTCGGCTTCGGTATAGACGGCAAAGACTTCTGCGCCTATTGCTTTTAGGGTGGGGTAGTCGGCTTGTATGTAGCCAACTTTCTCGATGCATACTTCACATTCAGAATCCCAGAAAACCAGTAGTTTGTATTTGGATTTCAGTCCGTACAATGAATGGTCTTGTCCATTTTGGTCGGGAAGTACTATGTTCTTGCCTTGCATTCCGATGACATTGTATTTGGTGATGTCGTATTCCCATTTCATAAGTGTGTAGTCGTAGTCAGACATCCACCAAGGTTTATCCTTGTAGTATTTGTCGAACAGGTAGCAGGCTACCGCTTCGAGCTTTAGGTCTGGGTGGTAGCCGCGGTTTATTGTTGTGTAGCTTAATACTAGGTTGTTAAGTATATATTTTCTGAATTCGCTGTTAGGGTCGGTAAAT
>JAGCNN010000068.1 GCA_017645925.1 Bacteroidales bacterium | reverse complement strand
CTGTTCCATGTTTTTCCACTTCTCAAAAGCGTTGAGTCGGAATTCAAGAAGCCATTCGGGTTCACCTTTTTTCGTGGAAATCAGTCGTACTGTTTCTTCGGTAAGGCCAACGGGAATTTCGTCGGCTTCGATGTCGGAAACGAATCCGTACTTGTATTCCGATTGCGTGACTTCCTTTATAAGTTCCTTGTCCTGTGTGTTTTCAGACATTTTCTTGTTTCGTTTTATTGGAGCGCAAAGATAATGTTTTTTTTGTTTCTATGTTTCACGTTTCTGGTTTCATGTTTAACTTTGTTGAGGGCTTCGCCGTTCTGGTTCAAAATTCAACGTTTAATGTTCAACGGTGCGCACATTTGATGATTTGACGATTCGAAAATTTGATTGATTCGATGATTTGTAAAGAAATTGTTTCAAAATCTGTAGAAACGTTGTGTGCAACGTCTGATGATATTTGGTGGGGTATATTTGGTTGAATCGCGCCATGGCACGATTGTACTGATGTAGGGAGAGGGTTATGTAGCTTTGCGTCGAATTCAAAGGGTTCAATATTCAACGTTCAAGGTTCAAGGTTCAAGGTTCAACGTTGTCATTATTTAACGAATCCTCCAAGACTTCTTCATCCAAAGGCAAATCATTAAGGACTGCTGGGTCGGCATATAAAATCGATATATAGTTTTCATCCAGAAATCCTTTTTTCTCAAGCTTGCGGTATGCCCATTCGTCTGCAAAGTTCCATTCCAGAATAGTTTGATTTTCATATCTCTCTTTGAAGGCATAGATTTTAGACTTGATGGCACGTTCGTAATCATCTGACGTCCATGTGTAATAATAATAGTCCCGTTCTGAGTCCCAGTCCTCTTGCTTTTGTTTGTCAATATTGTCAAGTTCGTCCCTTGTTTTGGTTAGTATTGGCAAGGCTGGGTCATCAAGGCGTGTCATGAACGAATAGTCTATTTTGTTGTGCGCAAAATTGTAGTCGGCAATTACTACGTCCCAATTAATAAGTGCCGAAAGTGAAATTATAACCATGAACGAGTAGCTGTTGACCTTGAAAAGGTAATACATTGTTTTGCGGCGGCTTATTTTTATTATAGTGGAAATCAATCCGACAATTACCAATGCAAGGAAGAAAAATACTTCTATACGTCCAAATGCAAGTCCGAAATACTTTATGTACCAGATATTGCGCATGCACACCGACAACGCCATGATGCAGTTTTGCACAAGCCATATAATAGCCAATATTTTAAGCAGGCGGTTACGGCTGTAGAAGTTTAGGTTTGCACGGAAAATAAGAAGCGCTATTATTTGCGAAACAATTATGGCAAACGACAATATCCAAACTCCCTGATGTATGAATTCTCCCAACAACGAGCCATCCCATGTAAAGAACCAGACATAGCGTATGTCGCTGATATTGAATACAAGAAGTACAATATTTAACATTCCCAGCAATACCACACCGAAGAAATTACGGTTCTTTATAGCCTGCGAAAGTCCTTTAAAGAACCTTTTTTTGCGTATGCGTTCAATAGTTTCTTTCCTGCCAGCCTCGTAGGTCATAAGTTTTTCAGTTTTGCGGCGGAATACGAAGTTTGCGAAGACCAATCCGAAAAAGAACAATAAAATCAGCTTGAAATTAATCAGGTCCAAAAAGTCCAATACCATTTGCCCAAACTTAGAACTTGCCAACGAGTACAATACCACGAAATGTAATGCTATGCCAAAAGCCAGTAAAGTGAGCCAGAAGATTTTACTCTTTTTCATTTTAGGTTCGCCATCCTCTTGCCTGCGGTTTATGTGGGGTACAAACGAAAGGGCTGCATTGCGGAACGACTCCAGTGCTGCAAACATGTAGCTGCGGTAGTCCTTGAATACTATTATGCTGTTGCAGGTGAAGAACATAAGTATGTTTACGAATATCGTCCAATCTGAATGTGAGTAAAGTACCGCGAGCGACGTTAGCAGCAAAACGGCTATTGCGGTTACTGTCAGCTTGGTAAATTTAAATGGTCGGTTCAGGAACAACATTATAGGTATGGTAACCCATTCCAGAATAACAAGATTAAGTCCAATGCTCTGTTCGTAGAACAACACCGTAAATATGATAGCAGTTGCTATCGCTGCCAATACGTATCCAAGTCGTTTCATATTTTTATTCTATTGATTTCAATTAACAAATGTCATAGTTTGTTGCAAAGGTAAAACTAAAAAAGAGAATTGCCACCAATGCAGCTTATTAAAGTTGTGTTAATCTGTTTTTGCATATTATTAAAAAAAATCAAATTCTTATTTTGTCAACCAATGTAATATTCCTATCTTTGTGAGGTGTTTTTAACAAATTTATTATAGGTATGAAAAAGAATATATTTTCATTGTGCATAGTGTTAACAATGTTATCAATGGCGACATTCATTGGTTGTGACACTTTTTTGAAGATAGTCGCTGTAAAAACAATTCAATGTTCAGGAGTTGGCTCGACATCAGTATTGCTTAAAGGAGAAGTTGTTTCTACAGGCGGCAGTAGCGAAGTAAACGAGCGTGGTTTCTTTTACAGCACATCAAAAAGTTTGAAAAATCCGCAGACTGTAGAGTGCGGACATGGCGGCAAGGGTGCTTTCGATGCCAAGGTTACCGGTTTGCAGCCCAATACAAAATACTATTATCAGGCATACGCAAAGAATGAAGACGACTTGGATGTTGGTGATGTATTGGAGTTTACAACATTTGAGCTTGACTTTACTGTTGAAACCAATGAGCCTGAGATAATGTCGTTGGGAACTGTAAAACTGAAAGGCAGTTACCAGAACAACGAGAACCTGAATATTGAAAAAGTTGGGTTTGAGTATGCCAAGAACGGTAACTTCAACAATGCCACTGTTGTTTATGCAGAACGAGTACAGACTCCATTTTTTGTAATAGTTGACCTTGATGATGCAACTTACTATTGCCGGTCATTGGTACAGGCCGAAGATTCCACTATTATCCTGAGGGGCGAATCGGTTGTATTTGCATCTGTCAACCATAGTGCACCAGTTGTAACTACCGGCGATGCCACAAATGTAACATCCACCTCGGCTCATCTGAACGGTTCTGTTTCGGATGGAGAAATTGGCGTAAAGGGCTTCTACTGGTCAACCAGTGCCGATTTCTCAAATCCAACGCAGATGCAAGTAGGTTCCGGACTTGGAACAGGTGTGTTCGAGGGAACATTGGGCGACCTTTCACCATCTACCACCTACTACTATAAGGCCTACGTTACATATTCCAATTTGGGTTCAATGACAGAAGTTTTGGGCGAAATGAAGAGTTTTACCACTGAGGCTACAAGATAACTTGTTATATATCAGATATGGTCGGTCGGAAAAAATCCGACCGATTTTTTTATATACATATTGCGTGTAATCTTGTGGAATTGGTAAAAAGTGCGTATATTTGCAGACTAAAATTTAGAGGATGAAGTGTATTGGTTTTGCCAGCGATCATGCTGGCTTTGAATTGAAGACTTTTCTTATGGAATACATGAGGCAGAAGGGATATGAAGTCAAGGACTTTGGCACATATTCAAGCGAAAGTTGCGACTACCCCGACTTTGCCCACCCCTTGGCAAATGCCGTTGAAGCAGGCGAGTGCATTGGCTTTGCAATCTGCGGAACAGGCAACGGCATCAGCATGACTGCCAACAAGCATCAGGGAGTGCGCTGCGCTCTATGCTGGGATGTGGAAATTGCTTCACTTGCCCGCATGCACAACGATGCCAACATCTGCAGTATGCCAGCACGATTCATTTCAAAGGAACTGGCCGTTGAGATTGCCGAAGCCTTCCTAAAAGTAAAGTTCGAGGGAGGAAGACACGAACGCAGGATTAAGAAAATCCCTATTTCAAAGTAATGGAAGAAGCTCCACGTAAAAAAAGATTCTGGACTCGATGGAAAGAAAATTTCCTTTTAAAGTTTTGGCATAACCAGCAACTGAAGGACAAGCTATACGAAATAATTTTCGGTTCCGAAACTAAGGAAGGGAAACGCTTCGATGTGGTGGTGATGATAATGATAGTTGCCAGCATTGTCGTCCTTATGGTTGAAAGTTCTATTGAAGGTTCTGCCGAAGGCGCCAAACTGTCACACGGTTTTAAGATTACATTCATAGTTTTGGAATATATTCTTACCGCATTCTTTACATTTGAATACCTTGCCCGCATATATTGTTCACCCAAACCATTGAAATATATCTTCAGCTTCTACGGAATTATCGACTTGATATCAATATTGCCAGTTTACATCAGCTTTATTTTTGGTGGAGCACGATATTTCTTGGTAATAAGGGCGTTCCGTTTGATAAGAATATTCCGTGTATTCAAGCTGTTCAATTTTCTGCAGGAAGGTCAGTTTTTGCTGATTGCCCTGCGCGACAGCAGCAAGAAAATAATCGTATTTTTCTTGTTCGTGCTTGTCCTTGTCGTCTCGATGGGAACACTGATGTACATGATTGAAGGAGGAAAAAATTCAGAAAACTTCAACAACATTTTCACTAGCATCTACTGGGCAATAGTAACGATGACTACAGTAGGCTACGGCGACATCACGCCTACAACTGCTGTCGGACGGTTCCTATCAGCGTTTGTAATGCTTTTGGGCTACACGATAATAGCTGTTCCTACGGGAATTGTATCGGCTTCGATGGCAAAGAGCTACAAGAAACAACGCGAAAAGTTCCGTATTTGCCCCAAATGCCACGAATACGAATACGACGACGAAGCAAAATTCTGCAAGCATTGTGGACACGAGTATGGCGACGACTGGCGGCAGGAACATCCCGAGGAAAGGATAATCCGCACCGATGGCAGAGAAGCTCCGATAGAAACAGAAGAATACGAAGAACCAGTTTTATAATATGCAGTCGATACTTTACATACATGGTTTCAATTCAGCAGGGAACGCATGGAAGGCCATGAAACTAATTGAATATTTTCCCGATTACGAAATAGTCTCCCCTACCCTCGACTACTATACGCAGTCGCCCGATGCTTTGATTGCTCAGTTGCGCCACGAAATTGACACCCATGACATTAGAATGATTGTTGGGACAAGCCTCGGCGGAATGATGACAATGTACATGTCGGCATTGTGCGGACTGAAGGCTCTTGCAATAAACCCCGCTTCGCGTCCAAACGAATCGCTTAGGCAGTTTGTTGGCGTTGAGCTAATCAACTATGCCACCGAAACAAAGCATTACCTTTCGCAGGAAGCTTTCAACGCTTATCAGGGGTTCATTACAGGACCATTCAACGATGTGCATTTCGACAGCAGCAAGCTGACTTTTGCTCTTGCCAAGGACGATGAGCTTCTCGGCAGCTACGATTCGCTGAAGGAACAGTTCAAAGGCTTTACAATCCACGAGTTCGACAAGGTTACACACCGCTTTGTAAAGTTCGAGTACCTTGTTCCGATTATAAGGGATATTTTGGAAGGATAAAAACAGATTTATTTACGAAAAACGCACTTAACATGAAGATAATAAGCACTATACTTTGCTCTGCCATAATGGTTTTGGCGGAACTTTGCGCTTTTGCACAGACAAATCCTTATCCGGAGGAAAACGATGAATACGCATACGCAATACCAGTTAAATATCAGGGGCAGAAACCTATAATAAACGATTTTATCAATGCCTACTTTGGTGAAGAATCGGAGGACGAACTGAGTGGGTACTTGTCGGACTTGTGGCATAGATACCTCAAGAATGAGCCGTTGGACAAGAACGAAAAGGTTACGGTTGACTCAAAAAATGGTTTTGCAAGTTTCGAAAAAGTCTATCCGCCCGACGAATACGACACCGAAGGCAGCAGATTGCTCGTGGAGATGTGCTATTGGAACAGTACCGATGGCAATCACAAGATTTTTGCAGAGTCGGTGCAGCATTTCCATGGCAACAGAGCCATTGAAACGGAGTTCAGCGGCATCAGTTTCGGCATATACAACAACGCCACGCGCATGATAACGTATGTAAACCAATATGAAATGGGCATAGAGGTAAAGACTGGCATGGAAGGTCTTGGCGTAATTGTTGACAAGGGCGAATACTTCCTTATCAATCATGAAACTAATGAGCGCAAGCCTATAACCGAAGAGCAATACAACAATTGGTGGAACGAATATCCTATTGTAACATACAGCCTTCCACGCGTAGGCAAGGATATTACAGCAGTCATAAACAACCGTCCCGAAGGCAAGAAGGAAGTTGTTGTAAAATGGAACGGACTAAGATTTGATGTTCAGCAGTAATTCTTATTGCTACTTTTTCCATACATCTTCCTTGTCTATAGCCTCGTCGTAGAAGCAGGGGCACTTGCCATCGCCTGCACCCGACAATCCACCAGATGGCATACATATAACATTACCTTTTTCGTCATAAACTACTGCAGGATAGTCAGCGCACGATGACGACTCAAACAAATACACCTCTTTGCCCTGGTAATGGTATTTCTCAACAGATGTAAGGCAGTAACCCTTTTGCTCTGAGATTAATTTTCGTATGGGTTTGGGAACATCTGTTCCTGCATCGTGTGCACACGAAATAAATGCTACGGAAATTAGCGATGCCAATATAAATGTAACAAGTCTTTTCATAATATTAACCAAAACTATTCCTCCAACGGATTAAGCCTATCTAAAATAGAGAAAATCCCTTTATTACCGCCTATAAATTTTGCTTTCCCTTCACTATATTCAATCAGCTTTGGATAACCTGTTGGCAAAGCAATACCTGTTTTTTTATAATACTCAACATTCAATTTATATTCTCCTTCATAATAATCCTTTCCGTCTAAAGTGCCTCTATATGTTACAATGTCATACTTTACTTTATTGGCTAAAGCAGACACTTCTTTGTGGATTATATTCTTATCAGTATTCATAACCTTTTCACTTTCAATAAAGCATAACGCAAAGGAATCTACTACGCAGATTTTTATTTTCTCTGCCACCACTTGCGTTTAGGCTGAGGTTCGGGTTCGGGCATAAAGTCATCGCTGTATTCTTCATCATCAAGTTCTTCTTCCTTGTTGAGTGTCTGTGGAATGAGCAGCTCGCGGATTTTGTTCCATCCGATAAAACCTCCCACATTGCGGTCATCGATGTAGATGTCGGCAACAATCTTGCGGCTCATGTACTTGGGGTTGAAAACCTCGTCGGGATGCTCGTTGTTCACGGCGTAGAATGTAAGTCCATGCTGCTTGCAGAACTCCACGGCTTCTTCGAGCAGTTCGCCGTCGCGGACAGTCCACAGAATTAGTGTAAAACCATTGCGCTTCAGGTCTTTCAATGTATCAAATGCACCTTCTATTTCTGTTCCTATCTGTGGATAGCGGTGGGTTACTATTGTTCCGTCAAAATCGACTGCTATTACTGGTTTGCTTTCGTTTGAACTCATTTGGCAAAATGTATTTTTTCAAGGGCAAAAATAGAAAAATAATAGACAACTCGCAATGGATAAAATAAATATCCAAAAGTTGGCAGTGGAAAAGGAATAAGATTAGAAGAGATTGTCATTAATCTCAAAGATTCTTTTAAATTCTATGCGGTTGGTTTCTACCATATATAACGCGCGTGTCTTTAGTGCAATGTTTAGATTGTTTTTTGTCTCAGCAAAATTACGAAAATCCGCGAAACAAAACTATTGCCATGTCAATTATTCCAGATAAATTTGTAACCAAATTGATTTTTGTATGGAAGAACCAACTCTCAACGCACACAACAAGGACGAATTTCCGCCAGCACATAGCGCCGAACATATACTTAACCAGACAATGGTACGCACTTTCGGCTGTGCACGTTCGCGCATAAACCACATCGAACGCAAGAAAAGCAAATGCAACTACGACCTTGACTTCTGCCCGACAGAAGAGCAAATTAGTGCCGTGGAAGCCAAGGTAAATGAGATTATTGCGCAGAACTTGCCCATCGAAACCAAATTTGTCAGCCGCAACGAACTGCCACCGTCAATTGACATCAGCCGTCTGCCCGAAGACGCAAGCGAAACTCTCCGCCTCGTCTATATCGGCGACTACGACGTTTGTCCCTGCCTTGGCAACCACGTGAAAAGCACCGCCGAAATAGGCAGTTTCCGTATCACCAGCACTAGCTACAACGATGGCATTTTCAGGATAGTATTCAAGGTTTCACCTGCTAATGAAGGATAAAATTTAATTTTTTCAAGCAAAAAATTATACTTACCTTTGTGGCAGAAATTCCACGTTGTAGAATTCATAATAAACCATTGAGAACAATACACTTATAAACAGACGAAAAATGAACATCACGTACACAGACAGCAAAGAGGTTACTGCTTATAAGGATTTTGTATGCTCTCCTACAAACCGCGATTCGCAACGTAACTTTCGCAAATATTTTCCAGCCTCGATTGAGAAACAAGCGGTAAAACTGCATCAGAGGCTTGCGGTTATGTTTAATAATGCCGCCGACTACAATCGTGTATTTGGGAACACAGACAACCGAATAGAACGTAAAGACGGGCAGCGCGACAGCGACAACATTGTATTTAAGACACGAATAAACGACAGTTACCGTAAGTTCTTCAACGTGGTGGAAAACATAGCAGATTTTTCGCTGCTTAAAGTCTGCAACTGGCAAGGAAATTTTGAAATAATAACTGATATTCATGTCATTGATGTGAATAAGCACGATTATAAAGGAGTTTGAAAAATGGAAACTTCAATGCAAAAGGCAACAGTAGCCGACCCAATGGCACTTATCCCGACAGTCGGTGAGGAATTGAGCGAAATATTTGCGCTCAACGGAAAAAACATTGCCTTGCTCGGAATAAACGACATAGAAAGCAAGGAGACCATTTCTTCTGACAAACTGCGAAAAGCCGCCGACATTCTTGGCCTTGACAATGAATTTGTTTCCGGGATGCAATCGCTTCAATCGGACTACAAGAAAAAAAAGGAAGAAAGTAGAGCCGAGTACTCCAAAATGAAAGCTTATTACCGAAAACTAAAAAAGGTCGTGCCACTGCTGCGCGATGAGTTCAATGATGGAATAGATGTCCTCGATGACATTGTACATTTTTTTGGACAGGAAAACGAGCAGGAAGTTTTCGACCTAATCGGGCACAAGATGGCAATGTACAGAAGCAAGACCAATAGCAACATTGATGAAATTGCTCTTGCAGCTTGGCTCCGTCGTGGTGAAATTGACTATGGCAAAACATCTGCAAACACCCCCGAATATAATAGCTCTGAACTCAAAAAGTGGATTGACGAAAAAGAATGGCAACCGCATATTGACGACCAAAAATATTTCAAGAGCCTTCCCGAAATTCTATGTAAATTCGGTGTTGGACTGGTTCTGCTGCCATATTTGCCAAAAACAGTCTATGGCGCGGTAGAATGGATTGACAATCGCCCCGTTATAATAATCAGTGACAGGGAGCAGGACCTTGCCACCTGTTGGTTTACACTTTTCCATGAATTAGGACATATACTACTGCATGAAAAAGGACTTACAATTGACGTTGCTATCAACGAAAACACAGGAAAGTCCAAAACGATGCAACGAGAACGAGAAGCCAACAAGTTTGCCAACGACAAACTATACAACGGTGACAACCTACGCAAATATGTCTTTTTCTTAAAGCAGCATAGCGACAAAAACATAACCACGGGCGATGTCGCAAAGAAATTCCATGTTCACCCTATGTTTGCAGGATATTGGATGCGAAAAGCTCAACTAACCCAATATTCTTTTGAAAGAGTTTCAATTTCATTTTCTGAATGACAATGCAAAATAATACCACACAGCACAACGATATTTTCGGACTTTGCCTCAAGGCATACCTCGAAGGCGACAAGCGGGCACGCATTACAGTGCGCACCGACATTGCTGAAACCGACTATCTTCCAGCCAGCTATCTTTTCCGCGGATTCGACAAGATGCCCGAACACGAAAAAGCCGCCCTGCTTGAAGCAAAAGGCAAAGTGCTTGACATTGGGGCCTGCGCAGGTTCACACTCGCTGTATCTGCAGGAGAAAGGCTTTGATGTAACAGCCCTCGACATTTCGGACGGCTGCTGCGAAGTGATGCAGAAACGCGGTGTAAAGAAAGTTGTCTGCAAGAATATATTCGACTACAATGCAGAAAAATTTGACACCATCTTCCTGCTTATGAATGGCATAGGTATGGCCGGCACTTTGCCCGAACTGCCGCGGCTTCTCAATCACCTGAAATCGCTGCTAAACGAAGGCGGACAAATTATTTTTGACTCGTCGGACTTGCAGTACCTGTATTTGGAAGATGACGGGGCGTTTAATATCCCACTGGGCGAAAAATATTACGGAGAACTCGTTTACGACATTTCGTTCCACAAGCAGAGTTCCGGCAAATTCAACTGGTTCTTTGCCGACCCGTATTCCGTTGAGGATTACGCCGACCAATGCGGACTAAAAATGGAAATCATTCGCGAAGGCGAACACTACGACTACTCGGCAAGGCTGACAAAGAAACTTTAGGGATTTTTCGTTGATTCAAGTCGTTTGATGTGGTTTATTGGTGAAAATAAACATCAATGTCATTCGACATGAAGAGTATTATTCCTCATTCCATTATTGTAGCATTGTATATATGCCCTCACAAAATTATATTCATAATCAGAAAGTTCCAGATTGCCGTCATTTGAATTTACAACCGAAACTTCTCCATTGTAGTAAATGCGTATTTTCTTGCCATTCATTACAAAAGTACAATAATCATCGCGCTTCGACACTGCAAAATGCGGCTGAAGCGTATCAAAAACATCTGTTCCAAAGGCTGTAAAGTCGCCCTTCTCACCAATATATGAAATAATTGATGGCATTATGTCAATCTGCTGCATAACCCTGTCGGACAAAAAAGCAGTATCGGCTTTAGGATGGTATAAAATCATTGGCACATCATACAACTTGTTGTAGTCAATTTCATCGGCACCAGTAAAATTTGTATGGTCAGCAGTTATTACAAACAAGGTTCTGTCGTACCATTTGCTTTTCGATATTTTGTCAAAGAATTTCTGCAAAGCCATATCTGTATAAGCCACAGTATGTTGCATAGGAAAATCGCCTTTAGGCAACTTTGCATCATAATCGGAAGGTACAATAAACGGATGATGTGAAGTTATTGTAAAAACAGTAGCAACAAACCTATTGTCGTATGTATCAAGCACATCTGCCACATACTGCAGGTACTGGTAATCGGGAATTCCCCACGTACCATCATAATCAGACTTGTCGGGATACTCGTCAAAACCATAATAATCATTGACATTCAGTATCTTGCATAAATTATCAAACCCCATTGTGCCATTGTCGGCTCCATGAAAGAAAGCTGTCTTGTAGCCCCTTCCTGCCAAAAACTTTGTAGGATAGTCAATGGTATTCATTACGTACCTCGATTTTGAAAACGGTGTTTCCGACAGCGATGGCACAGAGCCAAGCACCGATGACAAGGCTACAATCGACTGCAAACCGTTTGCATAACCTTTGAAAACCATGCTGTTTCTAGCAAGGCTATCAATAAAAGGCGTATATCCGGCAAGCTTTTTCGGTGAAGAACTTAAATAGTCGGAATATTCGCTCGAAATACCTTCCAGAATTATTATTACTACATTATCTGTTAGCGGAAAATTTGCAGCATTTAGGCCATGACTACTTTTGTGCGGATTAAAATATTCCAAAGCCTGCTCATCGGTTTCAAAAAAACTCTTTTCATCAAGTTCACTCATGCCAACAGACCTAATAATCGAGAACGGTGTATTGAGTATCAACGCAGTATTATTTCCATTTTCATAGGCTGCGGCAGTAGAGTTTGATATAGGCTTCAATTGGAAACCTCCTCTAATTCCAACAACTACAAGTCCCACCAGCACCAATCGCGTACCTATATGTAATATTCCATTTCCTACCGAAGAATAGAAATCCGGTACATCATCGACCATAGTATATTTCGCAACAAAGGACAAAGCCACCACGACTGCAACAAAAATCAACAGCAAATGCCAGTATTCCAATGCAAAAACGCTCATAAGATTACCTATGTTCGGAATTTCGGAAACAAAACCGAACAAACTGAATGTAGAACGGCTTCTGACAAAAGGAAAATATCCCACATCGACAAGGTTGAGCGCAAATGGAATTGCATTGCACAGCACAAAAAGCACAGCAACCAATATTCCATACCACTTTTTAGCAACAAATTTTGCAGGCCAAATAGACAGCAGTATAATTAGAAGGTTGGTGTATAGCATCGCAGTTGTGTCAAACCGCAAGCCATACAAATACGACATAGCCGAAGCTTGTGGAAATTCGGAAGCATTATATGCATAAAAAACCACTCGCAACAAGGAATACAAAACCATTACAGCGAGCAATCGCAACAACAGCGATGGAACGGGTTTATGCAGAAAACGCTTATTCAACACAAATACATTTAGTTACATTCAAAAATGGCGGACATCAGACAATGTCCACCATTTTATTTTTCCAATATGAAAACAATTTTACAAACCGAGAACTTCAGCTCCCTGCTTGTAAACTATGTCCTTAGGAATGCCAGCTCCAGCAATCTTGTCGAGGCTCTTCTGGAGGTCTTCGGTAACAACGCTCTTCTCCTTAATCCACTTGTCAACTTCAGGCTTGTTGCCATCGCCTTGGAGAACGATAACCTTGGTAACGAATGACTTAACAGCTTCCTGCATCTTTTCAAGGTTAACAGAATACTTGCCTGTTGCCTCGTCGAAATTGAAACCGCCATTTTCCTTGATGTATGCAAATTCCATCATGTTTGCCTTTCCGTGAGCTTCAGAAGCACCGAAACGAACCGAACGGAAGATGCCTGCAAGGAAAGTTACATAGTTGTTCATCAAGTCCTGATCCTTGATTTCACCCATTTCGTGAAGCATAGTTACAAGGTAAAGACCAAGCATATCGGCCTTAGCCTCCTCTATTGTGCTGTACGAATCGCCAAGAGCATCGCGAACCGACTTCTTGTCTGGATTGATTGTGAACTTAACACCAAGTCCGTGTGCAACTTCGTGGAACATAACATTCTGGAAGAAAGCATTTTCGAAGTCAATGTTCTTCAACTGGTCATCAGCTATGAGGATTTCTGCAATAGGAACAAGAATCTTGTCGAATTTTAGTTTCATAGCATTCTTGAGCTGTAATTTGCGCGAGCCCTTAGTTGCGTGAACATTCGGGTCGTTAGGCAGGTTGATAGCAATGTTCTTGCTTGCCGAATTGCAGTCGCCAGCGGAGTAAACGACATCGTAAACATTCATGTCGCCCGAGTTAGTTGCGCTTTCAGCCTTGTACTGCGGTTCAACAGGCAAATTCGACTGCAAGGTCTGAAGTATTGCATTGTAGTGTTCAATCTTGCGAGTCCATTCCATGTTCTTAATAAGAATTTGTCCTGAATGAGCAGCACGCGAACCATTAACTTCGTCCTCGTAGCTTTCAATAGGACCAACAACAAAATCAATCAAATTGGTCTTCATGTCCATCCAAGCACAGTCGCTCTCAAAATATTTGTCGGTACGGAAAGCCTCTGCACGGAGTTTCAAATAGTTCTTGAAACCGTCGTCTTCAGCAAGTTCAGCGGCTTCGTCAAGCAAGTCGGCAGCCTTGAGCAGTTCGGGATATTCCTCGTGGTAAGGAACTTCCTTCAACGAACCATCCTCGTTGCGGCGGATAACCGAATACCATCCATTGCGAACATTTTCGTCAAGGGCTTGGAATTCTTCATCGGTCATGTCTGCTGGGTAGAAACAAGCGCCCTTGGGCTTTTCTCCATAGCCTTCGATAAATGCCTTGTTGCAGTCGAGGCGGTCCCATGGACCATAGTTTATTTCGGCATACCTGCGGGCATCTTCGTCCTTTATCGAAGCAAGGAATTCCTGCTTTTCACCGATTGCTTCTTTCCAGAAGACTTCTTCCATAATGTCAGCCACCTCAATAAGCTTCTTCAGCATCTGCTTCTGGTTTTCGGACAGTTCTGACACCAAATCAGAAGTAAGGTCAACTTCTGCATAATTGTTAACTAAAGCTTGCATTTCGGAAACTTCCTGCTTGGGTTCTTCCTTTTTTTCTTCCTTATTGCCACACGAGCAAGCAAACAATGCGGCAGTTACAATCAAAATACTGATTTTTCCTTTCATGATATTTAATTTTAATTAATTCTATTGAAGATATTGATATAGGTAATATACACCAACAAGGACTGCGATTATGCCGAGAACAAACAGGGCAATCTTCCACCAGCACCATGGGCGGTCGCCGGCAACCTTTCCTGTACGTCCGTTGACTATGAAGCGGTAAACCTTTGCGTTGAACCTGTATGCGCTAATCCATATTGGCAACAGAGTATGCTTGAAAGTGGTGTCGGAAAACTGTATGCTCAGGCTTGTAATCTTTTGGTGGTCACCGCCAATATCGCGGCAAACCTCCTCCCTGATGCCTTGTTCCATAATGCCTTTTGCATCTTCGTAGCCATCCTTCAGACCAACCTGATATGTTTCGGTACGGAAACCCGACAAGAACTTTTCCTCGTAAGGTACAAGCTGTTCCAAATCCCAGGGTTCAAGCTGGTCCATCTTCTTGCGTTCAAGTGTTTTTGAAGCAGGAATAAGCACGTCGTCAAAAAACAATCCAATATGTCCCGAAACTGGTGTCCAACGCGTCTTTACCACTGTACGCGTTTCTGTCTTGCCGTTTACGGTAACAGTAACGGTGTCGGTGTAGTCATCACCACGCAAACCGCGGTAGTCCGATTCGGTCTGAGCATCGTAGGTCCAGTATGGCATATACATTCCTGCCATCTGCTCGCACTGGGTAGCATACTTTTTCAGCTTTGGAGGCGCAAACCACAAACCTTTTATCCACTTGCGGTACGAGTCCAAAGCTTCCTCCGATTTCACCTTGAACGGAAGCACCGACTTTGGTTTTATCATTTTTTTTGTTGACTCATTGGAAACAACCAATTTGGTTCCGCAGAACGGACATTCATCCGAAACTATGTTTGCATCAAGCGTAACCACTGCACCGCATGAGCTACAAGCAATAGTCGAAACTTCCTCCAGTTTGTTGCCATCACCAGTTTCGCCTCCCGACTCCAACTTAGCAAGGTATTCGTCAAGGTCAAGTTCCTCTATAGCCTCCTCACTTATTTCAATTTCGTTTTCTGCACCGCAGTACGGACATTTCATCGATGTTGTTCCCGGCTCGAAGACCAACGATGCACCACAATTCTTACATTTGAACTCTTTTTTTTCCGACAATTCAGGTTCCTTGAAATCATCGGCTATATTCTGAGTTTCATCAAATTCAGCCATAACTTTTATTTATTAGGTTTCATCAAATTCAAAATTGATGCAAATATAATAATATATTTGTTGGCGAAAAGAAAAAAATATGTGGGTTTTACAAAAAGATTCTAACGAAAAGTGTCTTGCGTTATACTGCATGGAAATAAGGATGTTAGACTAGCATTCTGGTTCTTTATTTCGCCAACCAGTTTGCAGGATTAAGCGTTGTACTTCCCTTCCAAATTTCAAGGTGGAGAATAGTTTTGTTGTCGGCGTCGTCGGTGTAAATCTTGCCAATAGTTTGTTTTGCCTTAACTTTGTCGCCTACAGAAACATAAACCCTGTCTATATGTGTATATACGCTTAGATATTCGCCATGCCTGATAATGACTGCATTCTGTGTTCCTGGCACCGAGAATACCTTTCTGACTTCTCCATCGAACACTGCACGTGCCTCCGAACCTGTAGTTGTAGAAATGTCAATGCCTTTGTTGTCTATTTCAACATTTGGAATAACAGGGTGCGGCTGCTTGCCATATCTCGACACGATGACTCCGCGCTGCACAGGCCACGGCAACTTGCCAAGATTGTTGCCAAAATTGTCGCTGACAATTTTTTCTTCGGGCGTAAGCTCGTATTTGCCTGTATTTGCCTTGCCTTTTGCTGCCGACGACTTCTTCACTTCCTCGGCAATCAATTTTTCAATTGCAGCCTGCAACTGCTGTTTCTGCTTGTTCTTTTCGGCAAGCTGTTTCTTCAAATCGGCTTCCTTGCCTCTAAGTTTTGCAAGTGTGCTTTCCTGTTGGCGTTTTGCGTTCTCAAGATTGCGAGTTTCTACTTTTTCATCGTTAAGCAATTTCTGATGTTCTGCCTTTTGCTCTATAAGTTTCTCCATCTGCTTTACTAGTACGGCCTTTATCGAATTGATTGCCAGCAACTGTCGTTTCCTGTAATCGGCAATTTGCTTCATATATTTCAATCGCAGATAGCTTTGGTTAAAGTCGCGCGACGAGAGCAGGAACATTATCTCGTTGTTCTTGTTCTGATTTTTCCACGCAATCTTCAGCATTTTTGCATACGACTCCTTGAGGTTTTCCAAATCCTCGGTCATCATGGCAATTATCGATTCGGTTTCGGCTATTCGCTTGGTAACAAAGCTTATTTCCATGTTTATTTCGGAAATAAGTTCCTGACGCGAGACAATCTGGTTGCCCAGCAGCACAAGGTTGTTCTCTGAAACTTTCTGGTCTTTGCGTGTTTCTTCCAGCAACTTGTTGGTATAGTTGATTTCGTTTATAGTCTTCTTCTTTTTCTTCTCAAGTTCGGCTTTCGACTGAGCAAACAACCCCAACACTGGCATTAGCAGCGCAATAGCAAGAAATAATATTCTAACGATTTTTTTCATTCAAATCTATTTTTGTATATTTAGCAGGTATCTTGAAGGGAAATGTCAATTCTTCATCAATTTCAAAATCGCTTATCGAAAATTTCATCACTCCGACAAAGTCGCCCGATTCGACATAAATGTTCATAATCTGTGGGAAAAGCAATTCTTCGTAGCGAGTAAACTTGTCATATTCCACAAATGCAGCCCTTTCGGTTTCCAAGTCCTCAAGGTACATGTCTTTTACCTTGAACGTTCCCGGTACAATCTTTATCGTTTGGACTACTGTTCCATGCCGTTCGGCGTAGTTGCTGTTTGGACGTTCAATTCGTTCTGCCACCTTGTTAATTCTCTTAGGCGATATAGTTGATAAGCAGTAGTATATACTGTCCATGCATGGTTTGTATTTTGAAGTGTCGCGTACCGACTGGTAGCAGAAAAACTCGTTTAGCAATATCGACTGCAAATCTTCATACGACAAGTCTATGTTCACAAGTTTCTCCAATGCGGAAATGTCTTCAGCGTAGTATTGATTATTAATTCTGTCCATAACTTTTACGGAGTCGGCCGATACGAGCATACGGAACCCTTCGATATTGAACGACCTCAAGCTTATCCATATCAGGCTGTCGCGCGAAACCCTAAGCATACCGCTGAAAGAGTTTGGGGAAGTGCCTCCAAATGAATATTCTGCAGAGAACTTGTAGGTTGCCTTAGTGTAGCTCGGAGTATTTGCTATGACATTTTCCAGCAGCTTTGCGGGGCGCATATTGTCTTTTTTCTCGTATGTGCCAACCGAAATCGTGCGGCATGACCAGAGGCAAACCGGCACAACCATCAGCAATATCCACACTTTTACCTTCAACTCTATTCCACTAACGATTTTTTACTGATTTTTTCTTCCATTTTGCTGTTGTCCGGATTTATCTCCAACGATTTTTCCCAGTCGGACAAAGCCTCGTCCTTTTTGCCTAACGAAAATTTGATGTCGCCGCGATGTTCGTAATACACAGCGTTATTGTTATCCTTTGCTATGGCATCGTTCATGAATTTCAGAGCTTCGTCCAACTTGCCATTCTTGTATAAAACCCATGCGTGAGTGTCCAGAAATGTTGGACTTGACGGGTTAAGTTCTACAAGGTGTGTACTCATTTCCAATGCCTTTGCAAGATTTTCGCCGCGAACAGCCAAGTTGTAGCTGTAGTTGTTGAGCACCGACTCAAAATCGGAATCCTTGAACAGGATGTACTCGTAAACAGAATCGGCCTTATGGTAGTTTTTCAGAGCATTGTAGGCATCACCCTGCATACTCAGCAAATCAATCATTACCTGCTGGTTGTCAACCGAAAGCATTGATGCATAGTCAACAGCTTCAACTACTTCTTTGAATTCCTTTTTCAAATATGCAGCAACAACATAATACTGGTAAACGCTAAGCACATTAGGAAACAATTCTGCCGCTTCCTTGCTGTGCAAATAAAGGTTGTCGTAGTCCTGCAAATGGTAGTCGATTGATATAAGGTGTTCCCAAATTTCAAAGGACGACTTGTCCTCGGCAACTATTTCCGATAGATTTTGCTGCACCGACTTGTAGTCGTTGTTCATCATTGCAATGTCGGCCTTGAGTGCGGTCAGGGCAATGTCGCTCGGATATTGTTTTTCGACGATTGCAACCAACCTTTTCATCTGCACCTTTATATAATCATCGGTGCGCGCAATTGGCAACAATTGGTTTAGAATCTGCATTTTCAACTCGTAGCTAAGACTTTCGTCCTCGCAATTGAACGCCTTTTCCAGCAATGAAAAATAGTTGTAGTACTGGGCATCTGTAGTTCTATGGTATTCGGCAAGCGACAGATATACAAGCCCTTCGTCAATGTCCATTTTTTCCAGTTCGGAGAATTCGGTCTTTGCCAAATCCAATTTCTTGTTCTGGAAATATGCCTCGGCCAGCATAGCCTTGTAGCGAAGGTTTGTTGGATAGGCATCGCGCAGACGCTTCATCTCCTCGAACGACTTGTTGATGTTGCCCATCTGCTCATACATAATTTCTTTTTGAACCGAAACAATATCGGTAATTCCGAACTGTGTCTCGGCTTGGTCAAGAACCTTTATTGCATCCTTTGGCTTTTTTAAGTTCTGATAAACCTTTGCCAGCTCGTAATAGTTTTCAATGTTGTTTGGATTAGCCGATATGAGCTTGCGGTAAAGGGGGATAGTCTTTTCGAGCTGGTTGCTATATTCGTAGGTGTAGATTAGCAAATCCACGTAGGCAATGTTGTTTGTCTTGTCATATTGTACGGCTTTTTCGGCGTATGTCTGAGCCGCCTGATAGTCGCCGGAAGCGAACAAAATTGTAGCAATCTCGTAATACGCAGCTGGTTGAGTATTGTCAATTGTCAGTGCACGGGTGTAGTTCTTAATGGCATTTTCGTAGTCGCCAAGGTTCTTGTTCTTGTTGCCTTCGAGAAAATAAAAGCTGAAATTGAAGTCGAAAGCCTTTTCTGTTGTGGCTTTTTTGTCCGATTTCTGTGCTTTTTTCTGCGAATAGCCAGCCGTTAGCGACAACAGCAACACCGACAAAAGCAATATCTTGCGGAAAGTCATCATTCTACTTGAGTTCTAAGGTGTTGTAGTCGCCAATGCTCAGGTCGTACTGCTTGCCCGACAATTTCACGTGGCTGCCAACCATCGAATCGTGAATGTTCATGTTTTCGATTGCCGTAGCCTCCTGAATCACCGAATTGCAGATTACACTTCCGCAGATTGTTGTACCCTTTCCTACCGAAACATACGGACCGACAACCGAATTCTTGATTTTCACATCATCCTCGATATGGCAAGGCGGGATGATGGTCGAGTTTTCCACTTCTGCCGACTTTGCCAATAATTCCGAACTCTTGTCGCGGGCAAGTACGCGCTGATGGGTTGCCACGGTTATGTTCTTGTTACCGCAGTCGAGCCATTCCTCGACCTGTGCAGGCACGAACTTCAAGCCTTTGGCGCGCATGTTTTCCAATGCTGTTGTAAGCTGGAACTCACCACTCTTGCGAATGTCGTTGTCGATAAGGTACTGCAGTTCGCCACGCAAGGTTTCGCCAGACTTGAAGTAGTAAATGCCGATGATGGCAAGGTCGGAAACGAAAGTCTTTGGCTTTTCCTCGAAGCCTGAAATAACGCCGTTTGCATCGGTTGTTACCACGCCGTATGCCTCGGGATGTTCAACTTTCTGCACCCAGATAATGCTGTCGGCATCAGCAGAAATCCTGAAGTCGGCAAAGAACAAAGTATCGGCAAAAGCCACAACCACCTTGTCGTTTAGCGACGGAGCAGCGCACCATATTGCGTGGGCAGTACCCAAAGCTTCCTTCTGATAATATATTTTCGGTTCGGCACCGACACCGCGAGCGATGTTGCAAAGTTCATTCTCGACCTTCTCGCCGAAGTTGCCGATTACGAAAGCTATTTCGTCAATCGGTTCCTCGCAAATCTGTGCGATTCCTTCAACCAAACGTTGTACTATTGTCTTGCCAGCCAGCACGATAAGCGGCTTCGGAACGGTAAGTGTATGCGGACGCATGCGCGTGCCCATACCTGCCATTGGAATTATAATCTTCATAGTATTCCTAATTTACAAATAAATGGCAAAGGTAATACTTATATAATATAAGTGTGTTAAGGTATTCTTATTTTTTTTACCAACAATGAGATGTTGTCAAAAGGCTAACGGACAAAAAGGCATGAAGGCAGGCTCCCCATTTGTGCCTTTTTGCATAAAAATCGTTTTATCCAGCGAGATTTTAAAAATTTTATCCAAATCCGCTGCGTAACGCCACTTTTTTACAAATCAATATGCAATTACAAACAAATCGTCAAGTAGGATTTCGTTTGTAACTATGGCTGAATGAGCGTTATGTGTTATGCCATTTGACGTTATCATTGTGAGTTGTATCGACTTGTCTTTGTCGGTTTCTGCCGTAAACGCATCAATCTTATGGTCCAATTCCTTTTCGTACTTTGAGGTTATTGCAAACTTGTCCTTGGTGTATTTTATTTCGCAAAGATTTATAGTGTCGTCTTTCCTTTCTATAACCAAATCTATTTGCGCTCCTGGCTTCGTAGTTTTGCTACTCCACTGATACACATTTGTCAGTACGCCCGATATTCCCAGTTTTTGTTTTATCTGCGCCACATGATTCATGCAAAGTTCCTCGAAAGCAAGTCCTTTCCATGTATTGTATTTTGGCGTGTTGACGTTGTGCATCCAAAAATGTTCGTCACCGAAATCATTTTTGACAACTATTTTGTTGTAAAACAGCGAAAAGAAATCAGTTAGTCGGTACGATGCCTTGTAGTTTGTCTTACTATCGAGCTGATTTTGTTGTGTAACAAAGTCAGATTGTATAAGGTCTTTCAATATTTTAGTAAGGGTACCGCCATCCTTTATGCCCGTTGCCTTTACAATTTCTTCCTTGGTAAGCCCCATGTCCTTTTCGGCTAAGGCGTTAACCACCTTATAGTAACTTTCTGAATTTGCAAACAATGACCTATATAAATGGTCGTACTCGTTGTGGAGTTTCCCTGCTTTGTCAAATATCAGAGAATCAATATTCTGCGCCACGCTCAACTCCCGTTCCATCAAACTCATATAATATGGAACTCCGCCAAATGTCATATATGCCTCGGCAATCTGCTTCCTTGTTAGGTTGAATCCGTTAGCTTTGAAAAAATCTTCACATTCAACAAGTGAGAACGCCGACAATTTTATGCTTCCGCTTAAGCGGTTGTGCAGTCCGCCCGGATTGTCAAGAATATTGTTTACCATCCACGAAGCCGACGACCCGCAGATTATCAGAAGAATATCGTCTCTCGATGACGCCCAGTCGTTCCAAAAATGCTCGAATGCAGGCAAGAAGCGTGAACGTGGTGTATCCATCCAAGGCAATTCATCAAAAAAGACAACTTTTTTACCCTTATTGCTAGATTTTTCAAGCATTTCGCGTAACTGGTAAAAAGCCTCTATCCAACTTTTAGGTCTGTTGAACGAATCTGCTCCGAACCTTTTCATTGTAATATGGAAGTTCATCAGCTGGTCGTATGTTGTAACCTCCTTTGTCTTAGGTATGGCTGTTATTGCGAAATCGAACACATCCTTAAAAAACTCCTTTACAAGAAATGTCTTGCCAATACGCCGCCGTCCATACAACATTACCAAATCCGACTTCTTTGATTCGTAATATTTACGCAACTCGTTCTGTTCCTTGATTCTACCGATAAGCTTTGCCATGGTTCATAATTTTTTGACACTGCAAATATACAAATACTTTTGTAAAAAAAACGTTTTAAACAGCGAGATTTTAAAAATTTTACCACAATCCGCTGCGTAACGCCACTTTTTTACAAATACGCGAGCCAATATATGTGTTAATTTTTAACAATATGGGGTGTTGTCAATCTGTAGAATCGCGACATGGCTCGATTCTACGATTCAACACCCAATCAAATTATTTTTTTTCGGTAATTAAAATTCAATAATTATAACCTACTGATTATCAGCTATTGAAACAAGAAACTCAGAAACGGCGTCAGCCACAGAAACCTGAAACTTGAAACGGCGATGCCATAAAAATTTTGCCATTCACAAAAAATGTTGTAATTTTGCACCCGATTTTGTTTAACTGTGCGATGGGGTCGCGAGTGCGTGGCTGAGTAGTACATAAATAATTTTATAAAAGTAATGAAACATTTTGAAGTAAAAGGTACAGTTCGTACCGAATTCGGCAAGAAGGCCGCAAAGCAAATCAAGAGAAGCAACAACATTCCATGTGTAGTTTACGGAATAGACGGAACTACTCACTTCACAGTTGCAAGTGCTGATGTCCGCAACCTTATCTTCACTCCTGATGTAATGTTTGCAGACCTTGACATCGATGGAAAGAAGAGACCTACTTTGCTAAAGGAAATCCAGTTTGACCCGATTTCAGATCAGGTTATCCACATCGACTTCTACGAAGTTGATCCTGCAAAGCCAGTAAAGGTTCGCATTCCTCTGAAGCTCGTTGGTAACTCAGCTGGTGTAAAGGCCGGTGGTAAGTTGAAACACAGCCTCAAGAAAATCGCTATCAAGGGTATGATGGAAGACATTCCTAACGTTTACGAAGTCAACATCGAAGACTTGAAACTTGGCGAAACTATCAGAATCAAGGACTTGAAGTCAGACAAGCTTGAATTCACCGAGAACGGCAGCACAATGATTGCATCTGTAATGATTGCCCGCGGTGCATCTAGCGACGAAGGTTCTGCAGAAGGTGGTGAAGCTCCTGCTGAAGGTGCAGCCGAATAAGCCACAAATTTCAATATCTGAATTGTGAAGTATCTCATCGTCGGGCTAGGGAATCCCGGATTGGAATACAAGAATACAAGGCACAATATTGGATATACGGTGCTCGACGCTTTCGCTGAAAGCGCGGGCATCGCTTTTTTTGACAAGCGCTACGCTTATCGCGCCGAAACAAGCATTAAAGGACGCTCTCTAATCCTCATAAAGCCCACAACTTACATGAACCTCAGCGGAAATGCCGTTAGGTACTACATGAATCAGGAAAAAATTCCAGTGGAAAACGTATTTGTAATTGTTGACGACCTCGCGTTGCCATTTGGTACAATAAGAATAAAACCCAAGGGAAGCAGCGGTGGACACAACGGTTTGCAAAACATTCAGGACACCATAGGCACCAGCGAATATGCAAGGCTAAGATTTGGAATCGGAAACGAATTTTCAAGGGGCGGACAAATTGATTTTGTGCTTGGCGAGTGGACAAAGGAAGAAAGTGAAAACCTGAAATCACGTGTCGAAATTGCTGTAAATGCCATAAAGGATTTTCCTCTTATCGGCATAGAACGCACTATGAACACATACAACAACAAGTAAACATGCCAGCACCGAAGCAACAAAAACAAAACTACCGCAACTTTTTTTCGCGCATTGCTGGGATGGTTGCCAACACTAAGAAACCTAAGTGGTGTGTGAACCTCATGATAAATATTTGGAAAAAGAGATACAAAATCAACCTTTCTGAATATATAGTTCCGACAAGTGGCTTCAAGTCGTTCAACGCATTTTTTACCCGTACCCTGAAACCCGGCGTGCGACCAATAAGCGAAGGTTTGGTTTCGCCTGTTGACGGTTTTATTTTCGACTTCGGCAAGATTTCTGGCGACAACAAGATTTACGTAAAATTCAAGCACTACTACATTGACGACCTCATTTGCGATGTTTACGATGACATTTCGTCGTATGCCGTGTTGTACCTTTCGCCAGCCAACTATCACCGCGTTCATGCCAGTTTCGACATGGAAATCACCGACATTAGCTATTTGCCAGGAACCTTGCGCTCGGTAAAACCCAAAGTTATATATAAGAAAGACCGCGTATATTGCCGCAACGAGCGCATTGTAATTCATGGGAAATCGGAATATGGCAACTTCTATATGATTCTTGTCGGTGCCCTTTTGGTGGGAAAGACAAAACTTTCTTTCGATAGCGGTTTGCAGACAAATATCAAGAAAGGCGAGGCCTCGAAGCGAGTATATGAGAGCAGCATACACATAAAAAAAGGTGATGAGGTCGGCTACTTTGAAATGGGTTCAAGCGTAATACTTTTCTTAAATGACGAAAGGCTTTCCAACATTAAGTTTCCGCTTAATTCGCCTGTAAGCATGGGAAACACTCTCGCATAACTAAAAAGAAAATAATTATTCGTGTCCGATAAAAAATAGGATGACGGGCTGGGTACTTTAACGGACACTAATAAATATAAAATTTCCTTCAACTACATACTTAGGTCAACAATTCTTACCAGATACCATTTGCCATCGGTGGCAGCAAAGGTGTATGTTATGTAAATGCCGTTTTCGATTCCTATTTCTTCGACTATGTATAAGGCGTTTTCCTTTTTGAATTTGTTTTTGGAG
>JAGCNN010000067.1 GCA_017645925.1 Bacteroidales bacterium | reverse complement strand
GATACTTGCAGTAACTTCAACCATGGGTTCTGTACGATTGGCACCGAAATTGTCATTATTCACCTTGTTGGTATCAATGTTGCCATAGAAAACGCCCTTGGTATAATCCTTCATCGGTTCATACGGATCAGGTTCAAAATCACCAAGCAGCTGCGCAGTTCCGGAAACATTCATGTTATCCAAAGGCATAAACACCGTATAAATCTTGGCATCGTCCTTGACCTTAGAGTTCTTAATTACCGAAAGAGCACCAATCTTCGCATTGCCGCTTACATTTCCGCTTACAACCCAAGCATCGTCTTCGATTACAGCGTTTTCTCTAAAGTAACCCGCCGAAATAAAGGCTCGATCGCGAACAATAACATTTCCATCAAATGTACCGCCATCAACTACAGCGAAGTCTTCGATGCGTACATTTCCAATCATCTTACCGCCATTCACTACGGCATTCGGGCCAACGTATACAGAGGGCGCAACATAAGCTGTGTTACTTACGAAACCGCCACCATTTTCATGCCTTCTGTAATTGGAGGTGTCGGCGGGCTCCCAGAAGTTTTTGTTGTAACCTTCGGGCTTGCCATTATTGATTTGCACCATGTACGGATAGCGGTAAATACTGTAGTAGAACTGATCAAACAAAATCTTGTGCATTTCGGTCGGTGTTGCAGCAACAGCAAGCCACAGCGCCTTATCATCGGCTCTTGTTTCAATATCGAGATTGAATGCCGTACCGGACTTCATTTCGCTGTAACGCGGCGTTCCGTCTGCCCCTTCGGCAACAAGGCCGACTCTCCAACCCGAAGCAGGATTCGGCACTTGATCCGGTGAATAATTGCACCAGTGAACGCCATTTGAATCATGCCTATCAAAGCAATCGTAGCCATTCACAACCTTTTCATCTTGCACAATACCGCGGAACTTAACCTTTACGCGACCCACAGTATCGGGGTAAATGCGCACCAAGTTGTAACCCCAGCGCTGCGGTGCCCAATAAGACGGCGAAATGTAGCGATTGTCTGCGGAGTCAATTCTATTGAGCATGGTAACTCGGGCATGAGAATTTGCTTTTCTTGCATCATCGTTACTGCGACGTGTTGAAAATTCGTAGTCGCCCCATTTCTCTCGATAAATTTTTTTATGGGATTTTTCATATTCAAGAGTCGCCTGTTTCATGGCAAAACGCCCGAATTCATCATTCAAAGAATCAAGCGTCCAGTTGTCAAAAACAGCAAGCATTGCATCAAAAGGCGTTTGGTCCACAATCCCCTTAGGAGAATCCGTCCAAATTTTGTTCACCTTTCGAGCACCTACAACTCCACCGCCAAACTTTTCTTTCAAATGTTCCAAAAAATGCCAATTGTTGTACAAGTCTCTCGAAGAACCGTAATAGATATACGGAAAATCAATCAGCTGTTCGGATCCATCCGGAACCTTATTTGATAAATGCTGGTGCATGGTCCAGTTTGCATGAGATTCAACAATCCACCCAGCAAAACTACCTTCTCCTATATCACCAGCAATGCTCTGCAAGCCATGAGCATACTCATGCGCAAGTTGCATATATGCATATTTTTGACTTTCTCCAGCCCAAATACCGGCCGAGCACTCACCATTACCATCACAAGCCTCTCCATCCCGGCCTCCGTAAAGGTAATTAATGACTTGATCGTTAAACAAATACACATTGTTCTTAATTTTATGGCTGGGATTACTCGGTTGCGGCAGCATCCATTTTAACGAATCATGGTAAAAGTGAAATGCGCTTTCAAGAATGTTTAATGTTCTTTCAACTTGAGCGGAATCAACAGTTATCGAATTATAGATTCCACCATAATATCCATCAAATACGCAAACGGCAAAATGATCAGACGAATTGATTTGTCTATATCCATTTGCAGAGCATACAGATGTCCAAGTTGTAGCCTCTGCGCACGCAAGGCCGCCTAATAATGCGATTCCTATCGCAGTTGTTTTCTTCATGATGACTCCTATTCCCTCAAGGGACCATTTCCAAAGGGAATAAGGGCAATATACTCTATTTTGTTGTTAAATGATTAAAGACAAGTTTTGTATAATCAAAATAAAATAAAGGCCTTCTTGTGAAAGAAGACCTTATCAATAATTTAATTTATTCGTGTTATTTAACGAAACGTTTGGTAAGTTTTCCCTTTTCCGTTCTTACGATAACATAATAAATTCCTTGCGAAAGATTCGCGATAGACAATGTCGTCGGTTTTCCGTACTGCTGTACAAGCGTTTGCCCGTGAACATCTTTAATTGTAAGACAGCGTGTATCTTGCGGAAGAACCATTTGCAATTTATCAGCCATTTTGTGAATTTTGAAATCACGATTTAGCGAACGCTTCGAATCAACTCGAACGAACAAACCCGTTGAATCTTCCTTTATGGTGTACCATTTGGCATTTTCGATACTGGCGGTAGCCTCTGTCGGAGGTGTGGTGAGGTTTGCGCCAAAGTTTGCATTGTTCAGCATTCCGTCATCAACCATGCCGTAAAATACGCCCTTGGAGATTTCTTTGGTGAAGTTGTTTTCCAGGTCGCCGCGGAGCTGTGCCGTGCCGGAAAGCTTTTTGTCAGTAAGGGCCCACATAACGCCATAAACTTGGGCGTTGTCGGTCACGGTGGTGCTGCCCGCAATAATTGAGAGCGCGCCGACCTTCGCTTTGCCGGTAATGCTTCCGCTAATGAGCCA
Source organism: Bacteroidales bacterium (assembly GCA_017645925.1). Taxonomy (GTDB): domain Bacteria; phylum Bacteroidota; class Bacteroidia; order Bacteroidales; family ML635J-15; genus Bact-19. The sequence goes on along the minus strand of JAGCNN010000067.1, from coordinate 8 downwards.
GGCGTCTT
>JAGCNN010000007.1 GCA_017645925.1 Bacteroidales bacterium | reverse complement strand
TGTAGCTTCGTCGCCTACCAATGTACCTTCAACTATGCCTTCCTGAATTGCATTGTAAACTGCTTCGATTGTGTGGTCGTCGTTTGCGTATGCAGCAACCAATCTCTTCTTTTCCCTTGTCTTGAGGACGGTTAGAACGTCGTCTAATTTTTTAATATCCATGAGTTAAATTTTTTAAAGTCATTAATTTTTTAAGTGCCACTAAATTAATAATTTTTTTTCGGAAAAGAAGACGTATGAATATTTTTTTTTCAAAGGTTGGAGGTGTTCCCTTGTTGATAAAAACATAACACAAACAACATTAGAGAGTTCGGAGTTGAATACGAGCTCAAAAAATGTTTAATAACATCGTTTATGCTAATAACAATGCATGATGCGACAAATCTGTCAAGCCATAGCGCTAAAAAATGCTACATGTCCGTTGCCACCAAATCTTCCACCTTGGCACCCACAGCCTTGCACAAATCCGCAGGACTTATCTTGAACTGCAAGCCACGCACACCTGCACTAACATAAATATAATCGAACTCATTGCAGGTAGAATGAATAAATGTAGGGAAAGGCTTCTTCATACCAACTGGCGAACATCCTCCACGAATATACCCTGTCAACGGCAACAATTCCTTCATAGGAATCAAAGCACAACTCTTGTTGCCAGTTGCCTTTGCAGCGAGTTTCAGGTCAACTTCCTTTTCGCCCGGTATAACGCAAACAAAATATCCGCTGCGGTCGCCATGCAAAACCAAAGTTTTGAAAACTCGGTCGATAGGTTCGCCAAGCTGAGCTGCCACATGCACTGCACTCAAATCGTTTTCGTCAACCTCGTAGGGAATCAGTTCGTATGATATTTTCTTGCTGTCGAGCAAACGGGCAGCATTTGTTTTCTGTATTTTTTCCTTTGCCATCAGTAAATCTCCTTCGCTATTGTATTTTCTGTAAAGTTCAACGTTTGCAAATCAACACCTTCGAGCAAAACCACAGGCAAGCTATACGACAATCCGAAATGCAAATTCTTGGAAAGTAGAAATTCTTGCAGAGGCATAGCATTACACGTCAAATCTTCAACATCAAAATGCGGACAAATTATTCCGTTCAAGAAAATCATCCTCTCCCACTCCTCTATTCCGGAATTTTCACCGCCAATTTCAACAAGTCTGCCTTCATCCGAAAACGACAAGCAGCAATTCCTTATAAAGTTGGAACCATCAAAAACATAATTTGCTGCAAAATGCCTCATAGCGTATTGATTTTCACTGCTACGGAATCCGCTTGACCACCTATTTCTGCAATATTCTGATTGAACCGTTCCACTACCCTTTCGTAAATATCCCGAAGAGTCTCTATATCGTTCTGGATGTACCAGAGAACACTTTCCTCAAAAGACTCTCTTGTACAATCATACTTGTCATATATGCTTTCGTATATCAAGCTATCAACCTTATATGAGGTCAGCGAGGTATGTCCGTCAACCTGAACTATATGCAGCGAAACCATAGCATCGGCAACGTGCATCTCGTAGAAAATGTTCTCCATAGTCTCCTCGTCCAGCATACGGTCTTTTGGCACAAGCTGTTCCTGCTTATTCGGCATACTGCACGAAAGCATAAGCATAGCAAGCAAAACGAACAAAAGAACCGATGCCACCCTACTATTCATTGTGAGCCTTCTTTATCTTCTTATAGAGGTTCGATGCAAATACGAAGTCATTAAGTTCCACATTGTCGGTAGTGAAAATATCGTCCCTTGAACCCTGCCACCACTTGTTGCCCTGATAGATGAAGCAGATGTTGTCGCCAATCTCCATGATGGAGTTCATATCGTGGGTGTTAACAATGGTCGTAATATTGTATTCCACAGTGATTTCCTTTATCAGCTGGTCGATAAGGATAGATGTCTGCGGGTCGAGACCAGAGTTTGGTTCATCGCAAAACAAATACTTGGGATTCAACGCAATAGCCCTCGCAATAGCGACACGCTTCTGCATACCGCCGCTTATTTCAGACGGGAACGAATGGTGGGAATTGACAATACCTACACGGTCGAGGCAGAAATCCACGCGCTTCTGCTTTTCGGCTTTCGACATCTTGGTAAACAAATCAAGCGGCAGCATTACATTTTCTTCCACCGTGTTGGACGTAAACAACGCGCTTCCCTGAAACACCATGCCCATATCCTTGCGGATTTCGCGCTTACGCTTTTCGTCAACCTTCACAAACTCGCGTCCATCAAAATAAATTTCGCCTGTTTCGGGAGTAACAAGTCCAACTATGTTCTTCAGCAACACAGTCTTGCCCGAGCCGCTTCGGCCAATAATCATATTGACCTTACCGGCATCGAAGGTGGCGTTTATATCCTTTAGCACATGCTTATCGCCAAATGTCTTATTTACGTTTACAACTTCTATCATGTGAGCATTACCTGTGTTAAAATGAGGTTG
>JAGCNN010000006.1 GCA_017645925.1 Bacteroidales bacterium | reverse complement strand
CGGCGATGAAGTCGGGTGTATGCATATTTATGGGTAACAACGAAGCCCCGATGAACTATCCGGATAACTGCTATCAGTTCCGTCAGGACAGTACTTTCCTGTATTTCTTCGGAATTGCACAGGCTGGTTTGAAGGCAATAATTGATGTTGATAACAACCGTGATATAATTTTCGGCGACGAACTAACTGTTGACGATATTGTATGGATGGGCGAAGTTGCTTCCATTAAGGAGTTGGCTGCTCGCTGTGGCGTCGTTGATGTTCGTCCTGCTGCTGAATTCGAAAAGTACGTGAAGGCAGCAAAGGCTGAGGTTCATTTCCTTCCGCCATACCGTCACGACAATATGATTTTCCTTTCGTCGGTACTGGGTATTCCGATTCCAGAATTGCAGAAACGTTCATCGCTTCCGTTGGTTAAGGCTGTAGTTGCTTTGCGTAATGTAAAGGAAGCCTGCGAAATAGAGGAACTTAAGGCTGCTGCCGAAATTGGTTACGAAATGCACACAACTGCAATGAAGATGGCTAAGGATGGCGTTTCGGAACATGAAATTTATGGTACAATTGAAGGCATAAGCTTGAAGCACGGCTTGTTGACATCTTTCCACTCGATAGTTTCGAAGAACGGACAAATCCTTCACAACCATACTCACGAAAATATCCTTCACACTGGCGATTTGCTGCTCAACGATTCTGGCGCGCAGACAGATATGTGCTATGCATCGGACAATACACGTACATTCCCAGTAGGCGGAAAGTTCTCGCAGAGACAGAAGGACGTTTATCAGATTGTGCTCAATACAATCAACGGCTCGATTCCGATGATGAAACCTGGTGAAACCTACCAGTCGATTCATTTGAAGGCTTGCGAAATCCTTGCTGAAGGGCTTAAGGCTCTCGGACTTATGAAGGGCGACATGAAGGAAGCCGTACAGCAGGGCGCACACGCAATGTTCATGCCTCACGGACTTGGCCACATGATGGGACTCGATGTTCACGATATGGAAGACCTCGGTCAGATAAATGTTGGCTACGACGAGGAAGTTCAGCCAATAAAGATTTTCGGCGTTGCTTCACTGCGTATGGGCAAGAGGTTGCAGGAAGGCAATGTCTTGACAAACGAACCGGGTATTTATTTCGTACCACAGCTTATCGACATCTGGGAACGCGAACACAAGTTCGAGCAGTTCATCAATTATGCCGAGGTTGACAAATACCGCGATTTCGGAGGCATCCGTCTTGAGGACGACATCCTCATAACCCCAACAGGTTCACGCATTGTCGGTGACAGACGCATTCCTATTGAAATCAAAGATGTAGAAGATTTTATGAAATAGACGCATTTGTGTTGGGGCAGGGTTCAATCCTGCCCGTGCATAATGCCATAACCATAGATATATGTCAGATAGAAAAATAACAATAGCCGTTGACGGCTTCTCGTCCTGCGGGAAAAGCACCCTTGCAAAGCAGCTCGCTGCAAAGCTTGGATATGTGTATATCGACAGCGGGGCGATGTACCGTGCTGTGACGCTGTATGCTCTGCGTAACAATATGATCGTTGACGAGGAACTCGATACAAAGAAGCTTATTGCTAGCCTTGACGATGTCAAGATTCATTTCGAGCTGAACGCAAACGGAGAACCGCAGACTTTCCTCAACGGAGCAAATGTAGAACGTGAAATCCGCAAGATATATGTGTCGCAGTGGGTTAGTCCTGTTGCCGCAGTTCCCGAGGTTCGCCACGTGATGGTTGCCCAGCAGCAGAAGATGGGCGAGGCCAAGGGCGTTGTTATGGATGGTCGCGACATTGGTACGACTGTCTTTCCGAATGCCGAACTGAAGATTTTTGTCACTGCCGAAGTTGATGTTCGTGCGCAAAGGCGTTATGATGAGATGCTCTCGAAAGGCGAGCCCGCTGATATGGCAGCGGTTAAGCAGAACCTTCAGGAACGTGACCGTATTGACCAGAGCCGCAAGGAAAGTCCGCTTCGCAAAGCCGATGATGCCGTAGTGCTTGACAATTCGCACATTACTCGCGATGAGCAGTTGCAAGTTGCCTACGATTGGGCTATGGAGAGGATAAAAGGATAATTGACAATTGATAATTGACAATGTATAATGACTTTTTGAATTATCAAATCATCAAATCATCGAATCTTCAAATCGTAAATCGTACTTCGTAAATCGTAAATAGCTAGTGGTAGAAATAGATAAATATGCAGGATTTTGCTTTGGAGTTACCAAGGCTATCGAATCAGCGGAAAATGAGCTGTCGAAGTTCGGTTCTGCGTATTGTCTTGGCAAGATTGTCCACAACCAGAAGGAGGAAAGCCGTCTTGAAAAGCTTGGTCTTCGCACTATTGACAAGGACGAGATGTTTGCCAATCCACCTTCGCGAATGCTAATACGTGCCCATGGAGAACCGCCGTCAACATACGCCGAAGCAAAACAACTTGGCATAACTGTAGTTGACGAAACATGTCCCGTAGTTCTTAATCTTCAAGAACTTATTGCACAGAAATACAAACATGAACCCGATTGTCAGATTGTAATTTTCGGCAAGAAGGGACATGCGGAAGTGAATGGACTTGTAGGGCAGACAGATGGAAATGCCATTGTAGTTTCGTCGGTGGAAGAAGCGGAAAGTTTGAATATTGAAGGTAAAATTGCATTGTTCTCACAGACAACTGCCGATTATTTGTTGTTTTCCAAAGTGGCTAATGTCTTGAAAAGCAAGAATAGCATTGTGGCGGTTCACGAAACGGTTTGCGGAAGCGTAAAGAATAGGATTCCACGATTGCAGGAGTTTTGCCGTTCGCACGAAGTGATTGTTTTTGTAACAGATGAAGCAAGTTCCAACGGCAGAATGTTGTACGAGGTTTGCCGCAGTACAAATCCAAAGTCGTACTTTGTAACCGATGTCAATGATTTGCAGACAGAATGGTTTGTTGGTTGCAGTGATGTTGGCATAAGCGGCGCAAATTCAACCCCATCGTGGTTGCTCGAGGATGTTAGAAATAGATGTTCTGAAATTATAAAATCTGATAATAATGAAGGTTAACGAATTAAAGATTAGCTACATAGAGAAATCGCACGAGGAACTTTCCTATAGCGAGAAAAAGTTATTGGATGAGGCAACCGCAGCAGCAAAGAAGGCATACGCGCCATATTCTAAGTTTAGGGTGGGTGCAGCCGTTCTGCTTGGAAATGGCGAGGTTCTCAGCGGTTGCAATCAGGAGAATGCTGCATTTCCATCGGGACTTTGCGCAGAACGTGTTACCGTTTTTTATGCAAACGCCAAATATCCCGATGTTGCTGTGGATACGCTTCTAATAACCGTCCTTGATGAAAATGGCGACTATCGCGGCGAACCAGTTCCTCCATGTGGTGCTTGTCGTCAGGTTTTGTCGGAAACGGAAACCCGTCAGGGAAAGCCGATGCGCATATTGCTTGTCGGAAAATCCAAGGTTCACGAATTTAGTTCGGTATCAGATTTGCTACCGTTTATTTTTTCTGGTAATGAATTATTGTAAAAAATATTGATATGAAGAAATTGTTTTTTGTCAACTTATTGGTTTTGTTGACTTTCGCTATTGCTGCCAATGCACAGAAGGAATGTCCCGAAGAATGGCAGGCATACACCACAGACAAGTATTTTTCAAGCTTACAGCCAGCGGAAAATGAAGAAATTAAGCCCGAAGCTGATTTTTTGTCAGGATTGGAGAAAACAGCAGTAAACCGCTTGCTCAAAAATGTAAAGGTTGCCGTGCATAATCTTGTGGCATTGCAAACGCTTAGCGTTGACGAGGATGCCGTTGTAAAATATCTTGAGGAATTCGGTTATTCCGCAACCGTTGGCTCATCATTCATTGAGAAGAAAAGATTCTACAACAACTACACCCATCATGGATGCGTAATTGCCTACATCGAAAAGGCGGCGGCAAGCAAGTATTATTGTGATGCAATCAGCAATGCGCATAAACGTGTTTCCGATTCGTTGGTGGTGGCAAAGAAGTACATGGATGCAGGTCGTAACGAAATGGCTAGGCTTGCTCTTGAGGCTGTTGTTCCCGACTTGACAGATAACACTAATGCATTGTTTTTGCTGAAAGTATTTGGTTGTGAGCAGGAAACCATCGACAATCTTCGCGAAAAGCAGGTGGAAGTATTGAACGAGGTAAAGGATGTGTATGTAAAGATTGGTCCTAAGTTGATGGTTGCTGTTGACTATAGCGCCGATGTTTTTGGGACGCCGTATTGGACTATGCAAGAAGGCATTAAGGACTGGTTGGCATTACACGGAATGGGATATTCTACCGACAAGGCTAATGCCGACTGGGTAGTTGTGATAAGGTCATCGTCAAGGAAGTACAATACAATGTCGAATGGTACGCAGACAACTTACTATTCTTTTGTGGATGCCAATGTTACCTTGCAGAAGAAATCGGAGGCTAAGCCTGCATACGACAATAAACTGTCGATTAAAGGCAGTTTCCTGAAAAGCTACGACGAAGCTGCGTATGCTGCATACAAGGACTTGGAACCTAAGTTGATAAAGATATTGGAAGATAACATCAAGTAGTTTTCAGCAATTTCGGCGATGAAAATCCTGATTGTAGCCAACAAAATGCCTTATCCGCCCAAGGATGGCGGTGCAATTGCTACGCTTACGCTCGCAAGGTCGCTGCGTAAGAATGGTTGTAGTGTGGATTTGCTGGCAATGAACACTTCAAAGCATTTCTGCAATATTGACGATATTCCAGCCGAAATTTCTTCGGAAATCAACTTCCATGCAGTTTCAATTGATACTACGATACGGGCAACGGCAGCTTTGAAAAACTTGCTTTTCTCGTCTTTGCCATACAATGCCGAAAGGTTTATAAACAAGGAATTTGAGAAAAAGTTGTGCGAACTTTTGACAGCAAACAGTTATGACATCGTGCAACTCGAAGGTTTGTATCTCTGTCCGTACATTCCTGCAATTAGGAAATGCTCGCAGGCAAAAGTAGCACTGCGGGCGCACAATGTGGAGCATGAAATATGGTTGCGCATGGTGGAAAATGAAAAGTCGCTTCCGAAAAGGTTGTACAAGCGCATTATCGCAAGGCGTATGCGGAAGTTTGAACTTTCGCACATCAATTCGTACGACTATCTTGTGCCGATAACTGGCAGAGATGCAGAATTCTTTTCGCAGAATGGAAATGAAAAGCCGATGTATGTTGCCCAATCAGGAATCGAACCTGAATCTCCATTGATGAAAATTGACAATTCAAAGACCGACTTCACAAGTTTCTCGTTTTTAGGAGCTCTCGACTGGCAGCCAAACTGCGAAGGCTTGACATGGTTTGTTGAAAATGTTTGGAATGAGTATCGCCACAAGCATGCTGATGCAAAGTTTCGCGTTGCAGGTCGCAATGCCGATGCAGCATTTGCAAACTTCCTTAAAACTAATGGCGTTTATTATTTAGGTGAAGTTGAAAGTGCGGCAGATTTTTATGCATCAGGGACGATTTTCGTTGTTCCGCTATTTTCAGGAAGCGGTATGCGCATTAAGATTGTTGAGGCAATGGCGGCAGGAAAAGCGGTGATTACAACCACATTGGGAACGGAAGGAATTGCAACCGAAAGTGGGAAAAATATCTTTGTGGCCGATGATGCTTCAGATTTTCTTGCTTGCATGGAGAAAATAGCAGGCGACAAGGCTCTATATGATGAAATTTCGGCAAATGCGCGTAAATTTGTCGTGGAAAATTATGATAACAATATAATTGCATCAAGGTTGTTGGATTTTTATAAGGCAGTAGGAAGATGATTATAGCTTTGCAGATATTGTTTTGGTTGGTTGTGGCGTTGGTTTTCCATACATACGTTGGTTTTCCGATTTTGCTGTCGTTGCTTTCGCGGAAAAAGAACGCAGAGTACCAGCAGTTGTCGGAATTGCCTGACGTTACGGTGATTATGTCGCTTTTCAACGAGGAAGCTGTTATTGCACAGAAGCTACAAACCATAGTCGATTCCGATTATCCGCACGAAAAGTTGCATGTCCTTATAGGTTCCGACAACAGCACCGACCTCACAAACAAGATTGTGTCGGAATATGCTCAAAAATATCCGTTCATAAAACTGTTTGCATACACCGAGCGCAGGGGCAAAGCCAATGTTATAAATTCGCTAATCTCAGAATGTCCGTCCGAGATTATGATTTTGTCGGATGCAAATGTGATGTTCGACAAGGACACGATTTCCGAGCTGATGAAGCCGTTTGCTGATGAAAATGTCGGGCTTGTCGATTCAAACATGATAAATACCGGCTTGAAGAAGGACGGAATTTCCATTCAGGAGAAGTCGTACATATCGCGCGAAGTCCGCATAAAGAACCAAGAAGGCTTGTTGTGGGGCAGTATGATGGGACCTTTCGGCGGTTGTTTTGCCATGAGGAAGAATCTGCATTCGCCAGTGCCGAAGAATTTCCTTGTTGATGACTTTTATATCTGCATGAATGTTATTCGCAAGGGCTACAAGGCTGTTAACAATGTAAATGCCCGTGTGTATGAAGATGTTTCCAACAATATTTCCGACGAATTTCGCCGCAAGGTACGCATTGCGACTGGCGATTTCCAGAATTTGCACGAGTTCAGGGATATGCTTTTTACATCGCGCAGTGGAGTGTCGTTCAGTTTTTGGTCGCACAAGGTTTTGCGCTGGATAACGCCTGTGCTAATAATAATTTGGTATGCAGTAGCATTAGCCTTGGCGTTCTACCTAAAATTACATCTCGTAGCATTCATTTTATTTAATGCAGTATTACTGTTGATACCGATAGACTATATTCTGAAAAAAATGAATTGCAACAATGTTCTTTTCAGGTTCGTAACTCACTTTTTCTCAATGAACTTGGCACTATTTATTGGAATGTTCAAGGCGATGAAAGGAGTGGAGTCTGGGGTATGGAAGCCGACGAGGAGAAACCAGTAGGCGTAGCCGTTCAAAGTTCAACGTTTAACGTTCAAAGTTCAATGGTTCAAAAATCACAATCGTGAATCGTAATTCGAAAATCCATTTGCATCTTGTCAGCAACCAGAAACAAGCAACCAGAAACAAGAAACTAGAAACCAGAAACTATTTTACCAGTCTCGATCTGACTCCAATGTTTACTCCCAAATACTTATCTTTCCGCAGCTCGTTGCTATTGTAGCGCATAGCTATTTCAGCAAATACAGACAACGCCTTGTTCTTGAGAGGATAATATGCAATGTCGAATTTTACAGTTGCAACATTTGTGCGGATGCCCTGCAGGAGTACATTATAATAACTTGATACAGGAATGTTGTTTTGGTTCGGTTGGTAGGCGTCCATCGTAGGGTAGAATACGTTCTGTCCGAAATGCGAATTGAACGAGGAGTCGCAACCAACGATTGCATAAGACATTTCTAATGCACATTCTATCACGTCGTTAAAATAGCTGATGCCACACAGACCTTCGATGAAGTTGGCGCCAAGCGGATGGGCGAGAGGCTTGTATTCGTGGGTGTATGTAAGTTCCTGCAGGCTGTGCGAATAGGTGTATGGACGCACAATGTTACCTTCTACAAAGCAGTCCAAGCCCTTTACCTTGAACATATCGAAGAACTTCAGCCCGCCTTGAATTCCCCATTTGTTGGCAAACCAGCCATATTGTCCTGTGTAAGAACTGCTAAGCCTATGCTTGACATCGTTCAATAGTTGGCCGACAATTACATCATCAAGTACAACCTGACCGTAAATGCAGTTCTTTTGGCTGAACGAAACCTTCATATTCACGCCCAATAGTGCATTCTCATTGCTTCCCATTGAAAATTCCAGAGGACGCAGGAAAATTACTGGGTTGAAGTACTCGAAAGATAAGAACTTGCTCGACATTACCGATTCAAAAATTGCAACATTCACATGATTACCAATGCGATAATCCAAATAGTGTGTTACATTGAACTTGCATATTTCTTGGAATGACTTTATATTGGTGTATCCCCAGTCGGCTGTCGGCAGATAGCGGAGATACAATCCTTCATCAAGCATTGACCATACGCACGAGTATTTGAAGTTGAGAAATTCTGTTTCCACTTTCAAGTACGGATAGTTGTTGCAGATGTCAGATTGAAGCAATGAGCGTTTTCCGTCACCATAGAAGTGCTTGCCGTTTCCAATTTCGATGCTGAAAAATTCTGCTGGAGTGTAGTTTATGTTGAATGTCTGCTCCAAAAAGAAACCTCTTGCCAAGTTTTTATCATTGTAGAAACCCCATATTCTGTCGAAATTGTATGGGAATAGTTCGTCAAATTGGTTGCCGTATGACATCCTATTCTTATATCCGTACGTTTCGGTAAGCATATAATTGATATTCAACTTGCCTTTAAGCGAAAAGTCAATTATTGCACCTAATGTTTCTGCAATGCGGAAATCTTTCTTTCTGGCAAAGTTGTACGAACCGCCCAATTCATATACTGGCTGTATGTTGAGGTAAATGTTGTCGTTGGGCAGTTGGTATGCAACAAAGTCGCTCATCGGGACAATGGAATCCGACATTTCGGTCTGCGGTGTGGTCCTGTACGGCTTCATCGACGAGTGGGTGGTCGAGAATTTACCGTTTGCCGACTTTTCTATGTCGCGGGCAATGCGGAAGTCGCGTACCTGCAGGTTCTGTGCGAAGGCTGTTACCGACGCGAGAATTATGATTGATATTAGTGCTATATGTTTCATTTTGCGTCGATTTTAATAGTTGTTCCTTAATGCTGTCCTGAATCCAATGCTGAAGTAGTAGTCGAGAGGTTTGTCTGCGAGGCTGTACATCGATATTCCTGCAAACCACTGCATTCTGTTCACGGGGTTCATTTCGTAAATGAACTGGAAGTCGAACTGGTCGCGAGGATGAACGAAGCAGTCGGGGGTTCCGTATGAATTGTATCCGTTTGCTGCATCTAAAAATACCAATATTTCAGGAGAAAGATTATACCTTGCCATCGCTTTAAACTGTTTTATCTGGTACGAAAGCACGGCAGAAAACAGATATGTCTCCCGATTCTTTGGTATAGTAAGTGATTGCCCGTAGTTTGAGTTTATAATAAATTGTGTATAATAATCTGGGTAGCCGATATGGTGTTTAAGAATGCGTGAGGCGTCCAAGTTGCATTCTAGTTGAATATACAGACCTTTTACATTGAGTAGGTTATGGTTTTTGTATCCTATTTGAAAATCAAAATTAAGAAAGGAGTTATAAATGTCCATAACAGCCTGCGTGTAGAAAATTCCAATTTTCGGATGTTCGTACATAACATTTGCGCCGAATCGTGCATTGGTATTGTCGGCAAAGATAGGGTAGAAGAGTCTTGCTACAGGAATTCCCTGTGCAAGTCCTTCCCAGAATGTCTTGTTCTTGTGGTCGATTACGCTTTGCTCGAAGAAAGTGAACTGCCAGCCGTTCTGTGGATTGTAAATCATAAAGTTGTATGTCGCAACCTTGCTGGTTTTGTCGGCAGTTTCAACATTTTGCATCGTGTTGTACTGCATTAGGCGCGTAACGAGGTTCACATATTCCCATTTGCCGAACTTGAAGCTTGTCTTTATGTATGGCATCGGTGCTGCGTAGTCGGAAAGTATCATCGAGTGAAGTCCGTCACCGATGAAAAGTCGGTCGTAGCCTAGTGTGAAGTTGAGGCATTTGATGGGGCGGAACGAAACATTTCCGTAGGCGTTGGCGTAGTCGAATTCGGAAAAACCGTTAAGTTTCTTTACGCGGGCATATCCAGGAATGTTGCCTTTGATTCGGTAAACTTCTGCCATATATGCTGGCAGCACAGCCTGATTTTCGTATATGCTGGTGTTCAGATATACATATTCGCTGAGCTTTACATTGACTATTGCACCGCGCGTGTTGGTGTAGCCGTTGATTCCT
>JAGCNN010000066.1 GCA_017645925.1 Bacteroidales bacterium | reverse complement strand
CAGCATAAAGGCCAACCTGAACTACAAGAACGGCGACCTTAAGTTCTTCGAGTTCGGTCGTACCTATTATTATAATGCAGAGAAGCAGGTTTCCAACATCACTGCATACAGTGAAACTCAGTACATCGGAATGTGGATTACCGGCAAGCGCAATCCGCTAAGCTGGAACCTGAAGGACAATCCTACCGACTACTTCATGCTGAAGTCGGGTGTGTCGGCAGTGCTGAGGAAAATCGGCGTTGACATGTCGGCTTTGAAGTTCGAGGTTTCGTCGGACGAAAAGTTCAGTACTTTCCAGTCGTTCAAGCTGAAGGACAAGGAAGTAGCACGCATCGCCGTTGTTTCGAAGGCGTTGCTCAAGAAGATGGACATAGACCAGGATGTTTTCTATGCCGAAATCAACTGGGATGTACTTCTGAAGTTTGCAAAGACTCACAAGATTGAATACCAGCCTATTTCGAAGTTCCCGCGCGTACGCCGCGACCTCGCTTTGCTCATCGACAAGTCGGTAACCTACGCACAGCTCGAGGAAGTTGCTCGCAGAACCGAGCCTAAGCATATTGTTGAAGTCGGTCTGTTCGATGTTTACGAAGGCAAGAACCTTGAACCGGGCAAGATTTCGTATGCATTGAGTTTTGAGCTCGAGGACACCGAAAAGACTATGACCGACAAGCAGATTGACAAGATTATGCAGAAGCTCATAATGTTCTACGAGAAGGAACTTGGCGCAAAAGTAAGATAACGGCGTTATGGGGCATATTCCAGCACTTTAGCTCGAATTGCTTCAAAAGTCCGTGCTCGCTTTCTTCTTTGAAATTGGAAATATTTAGTTCTTTGTGTTGATAAAAGCGTTAATGCGTTGTATTGTAATTGCTTAAGTTGATTTTCTCCTGTGAAAAAAAAACAGTTTGATTTGTTTGCATATATTCAAAAAGATATATCTTTGCATTGCAATTGATGAGTTATCAATTCATTTCTGAAGATTAAAAATCACACTGGAAATATTTGTTTGACCGCCGTGTAGGGGTTTGTAATTGGTAGCTTTGCAAAAATTTTAATAGTAATAAATTATTTAACTTTAAAATGAAGTATTCAGAGTTGAACGACAAATTGTTGCCCGAATTGAGAGAGTATGCCAAGACGTTGGGCATCAAGAGAGTAGAAGCTTTTAGAAAACAAGATTTGATTAGAAAGATACAAGATATTGAAGGTCGCGACCTTGATGATGAAGATGACGACGATGATGATGTTCTTGTAGGCGTAACAGATATAATGGCTCCTTTGAAAAGCAATAGGGGCAGGCGTAGTAACAAGGTTGTCCTAGATGATATTGATGATGATGACGATGATATTCTTGATGTTGCAGATATTATGGCAGCTCCACGAGGAAGGAAAAAAAATCAGGAAACTTATGTTGCAAGAATCGAAGATGATGACGACGACGAGGATCTTTCGGGTATAACAGATATCATGGAAATGCCCAGAAATGATGAAAGGACAGAGAAAAAGAAACGTCCGCGCAAGGCAAGAATGCAGACTCCTATAATGACAACTCACCTTGATGAAAGCGGTGCTGGTGCAAAGTTGGTTTTCAACAATCAAGAAAACCAGAGAGGAATGAGACCTGCAGCAGGCCGTATGCCAGAATCAAGACCAGAACCTATAAGGGTTGACGAACCTGTAGTTGAAAATACAGAAGCTGCTCAGTTGCAAAATGATATTCTTGGCGAATCCTCTAGGCCAGTTGTAAAAACTCAGCAGGGACAATTGGATTTCAAGAAGAACGATTTCCGTCCCGAACAGCGCAACAACTACCAGCGATTTGAAAATAATGGCAAACCACAAGATAGGGGAGCTGCCGTTGATAGCCGTCCTGTCCAGAAGACAGACGATAGAAGTTCTGAAAACTACGATTTTACGGGAGTTGTATCAGTATCAGGTGTGCTTGAAATTATGCCAGAGAATTTTGGTTTCCTGCGTTCTTCTGATTATTATTACCTGAATTCGCCAGACGATGTTTATGTTTCGCAGTCGCAGATAAAATTGTTCGGACTAAAGACCGGTGACACTATTGAAGGAACGGTAAGACCTCCAAAGGATGGCGAAAAATATTTCCCGTTGACAAAGGTCATAAAGATAAACGGATTGGACCCGATGCTTGTCCGCGACAGGATTCCATTTGACCACCTAACTCCATTGTTCCCAACCGAAAAGTTCAACATCACTGGCAAGGGACATGCAAACCTTTCAACACGAGTTGTCGATTTGTTCACGCCAATCGGAAAAGGTCAGCGTGGTTTGATAGTTGCTCAGCCAAAGACTGGTAAAACAGTGTTGCTTAAGGAAATAGCAAATGCAATAGCAGACAATCATCCAGAAGTTTACCTAATAATATTGCTTATTGACGAACGTCCCGAGGAAGTTACCGATATGGCACGCGATGTAAACGCAGAGGTTGTAGCTTCAACATTTGACGAACCGGCCGACCACCACGTAAAGGTTGCCAGCATTGTGCTTGAAAAGGCTAAGCGTATGGTTGAATGTGGTCACGATGTGGTTATCTTGCTTGACTCAATCACTCGTCTGGCACGTGCTTATAACACTGTGGCACCTGCTTCGGGTAGGGTTTTGTCGGGTGGTGTTGATTCCAACGCTCTTCACAAGCCAAAACGTTTCTTTGGCGCTGCACGTAACATCGAAAACGGCGGTTCGCTAACGATTCTTGCAACGGCACTTACCGAAACTGGCTCCAAGATGGACGATGTGATATTTGAGGAATTCAAGGGTACTGGTAACATGGAACTTCAGCTTGACCGCAAGTTGTCGAACCGCAGAATTTACCCTGCTGTGGATGTTACCGCTTCGAGTACACGTCGCGAGGATTTGCTTGTAAATCCGGACCTTGTAAACAGACTTTGGGTTATGCGCGAGTTCCTTGCCGACATGAATTCGGTGGAGGCTATGGAGTTCATCCGTACCCGTCTGCCGCAGACACAATCGAACGAAGAGTTCCTGCTCACAATGGACAAGGGACTGTAGAAATATTAAAAATCTTTTCAAGAAATGCAGGTCGTAAAATTGCGGCTTGCATTTTTTGTTGGTGTTGTATGTTTGAGAAAAAACAAGTACCTTTGTTGTTTGATTTGTAAATTCTATGAATACGCAGAAACAAGCGAAAATGGCAGTGGGTTTTGCCGCAAGATGGGCTGGTAAGGGCTACGAAAAAGGCGAAAGTCAGAGTTTCTGGCTTGAACTTTTGAATGATGTATTCGGCATTGAACATCCGACAGAATACATCAGGTTTGAGCAGCAGGTGAAACTCGACCATACTGCTTTCATTGATGGCTATATTCCGAGTACTCATGTGATGATTGAGCAGAAATCAATCGAAAAGGATTTGGGTGCGCCAATCAAGCAGTCGGATGGTCGTTCTTTAACACCGTTCCAACAGGCAAAGCGCTATGCTGCAGAGCTGCCGTACTCACAACGTCCGCGCTGGATTGTTACTTGCAATTTCCGCGAATTCTGGATTTACGACATGGAACAGCCCAAAGGCGAACCGCAAAAGATTCTGTTGGAAAACCTTGGAAAGGAATATTATCGTCTGCAGTTCCTTGTTGATGAAGAAAACGAGAGAATACGTCGTGAAGAGGAAATTTCGATGCAGGCTGGCGAACTTGTCGGAAAACTTTACGATGCACTTTACAAGGAATACCTCAATCCTAACGAGGACAGTCTGCGTTCGCTCAACATCTTATGTGTAAGAATTGTCTTTTGCTTGTATGCAGAGGACGCAGGACTTTTCGAAACAAGAACAAGCTTTGAGGATTACATAAAGTCGTTCAATCTTCCAAATTTACGCAAAGCAATCATAGACTTGTTCAAAGGTCTGGACACAAAGTTGGAAAACCGTGATAAGTACGACACTGCACTAAAGCCATTCCCATACGTAAACGGCGGCCTATTCAGAGACGAACAGATTGAAATACCAAATTTCACGCAGGAGATTGTTGATGTCATTGTAAACCATTGTGCTACTT
>JAGCNN010000065.1 GCA_017645925.1 Bacteroidales bacterium | reverse complement strand
CGCAACTGGCGAAGCTAAGGCTTACAGAGGCGTTGGACGTCGCGAAATAGGTCACGGAAACCTCGCACACCGTGCATTGCAGAAGGTAATGCCAGTTAAGGGCGAAAATTATCCTTACACAACAAGAGTTGTTTCCGACATCCTCGAATCTAACGGTTCGTCATCAATGGCAACTGTTTGCGCTGGCTGTCTTGCTCTTATGGACGCTGGTGTTCCGATTTCACGCCCAGTTTCGGGTATTGCAATGGGACTTATCGCTGACCCCAAGACTGGCAAGTATGCTATCTTGAGCGATATTCTCGGTGACGAAGACCACCTCGGTGATATGGACTTCAAGGTTTGCGGAACCGAAAAGGGTATCACCGCAACACAGATGGATATAAAGGTTGACGGACTTTCATACGCAACCCTCGAAGAAGCCCTCAATCAGGCTAAGCGCGGTAGGGAACACATCCTTGGCAAGATGCTTGAAACATTGCCAGGTCCGCGTCCGACCTACAAGGATTACGCTCCACAAATCGAAACTATGGTTATTCCTAAGGATTTGATTGGCGCTGTAATAGGCCCGGGCGGAAAGATTATCCAGGAAATACAGGCTACTACCAACACTATAATCGCAATTACCGAAGAGAACGAAAAGGGTTATGTTGAAATCTCGGCTAGCAACGCCAACGACATGAAGGCTGCACGCGCAAAGATCAACGCAATCGTTAAGCGTCCCGAAGTAGGCGAAGTTTACACAGGTGTTGTAAAGGGCATCACAACTTTCGGCGCATTCGTTGAGATTCTTCCAAACTGCCAGGGACTGTTGCACATTTCAGAAATTGACTGGAAGCGCATCAAGACCGTTGAGGAAGTGCTGAAGGAAGGTCAGGAAGTGGAAGTTAAGATTATCGAAATCGACACCAAGTCGAACAAGATAAAGCTCAGCCGCAAGGCACTCCTTCCAAAGCCCGAAAAGCCACACCACAACAAGAAGGAAGAAAACGCTGGCGAAGCACCAAACACCGATTCTAACATTTAAATTGTGATACGAAAGAAGCCTTGTATGCGAGGCTTCTTTCTTTTTTTTGATATGAGGGGAAAAATCGTAAAAATACTTTTGATAGCCTTGCTTTCTGTACCGTTTAGCAACAGCAGGGCACAGGAACTTATGGAACGCCGAAACGCTATAAAAATCACATTCCTGTCTTGGCTTACCGGTTCTACAAAAATCAGTTACGAACGTTCCTACACCCCTATACAGACTGGCGAACTGACAGTAGGCGTAATCTGTGCAGGCTACGACAGGTTCAAGAATCATCCCAAGGGAATTACAATAAGGTACGCGCACAAGTTCATACTTATAAATCATACCAACTATGCTCTGAATGGCTTTTACGTAAAACCAGAACTCGTGTGGTCAAACTTCGGTTATGACAAGCGTGACGAAGATTTCCGTACAAAGTCGAATATGGGTGCACTCTTTGCTTGCACAGGATACCAGTGGGCAAGAAAAAGATTCATCGTTGACGGCTATGTAGGCATCGGGAATTCGTTTGGTCGCGAATCAGAAACAAACTACCATCATGGATTTGTACTATGGAAATGCTTCGGTACATACTGCAAAAATATTGCAATGACGTTTGCAATAAAACTTGGATATAACTTCTAAGGGATTTTTACGGACAACAATAATTCCAAAAAAGATTGTGTAACAGACCATTACACTCATTCCACCTCAATCATCAAACCCTTCAGGTATTCGCCTTCGGGATGGTAAATGCTGACAGGATGGTCGATTGCGTGTGGAAGCTGTCGTACGATACGGACATTCCTGTGGGCATTGGCGGCGGATGTGAAAACCATGGTCTTGAAGTCGTCCTTGCTTACTGCCTGCGAACATGAAAAAGTGAAAATCAAGCCGCCATGTTTTATCTTTTCAATTGCCCGCTGATTTATGCTTTTGTAGCCTTTCAGTCCTTGCTGTAGGCTGCGATGGTTCTTTGCGAATGCAGGCGGGTCGAGTATTATTATGTCAAAATTATTGTCAATAGTGCCAAGATAGTCAAGTACATCCTTTGCAACTCCTTTGTGTGGGGCATTGCTAAAATTAAGTTCCACGTTGCGTTCGCACAATGCAATTGCCTTCTTTGAAATGTCAACAGTCTCGACATACGAAGCACCGCCGCGTAAGGCTGAAAGCGAAAATCCACCTGTGTATCCAAATGTATTTAACACGCGCTTGCCTGATGATAGTGTCCCAATCAACTTGCGATTTTCGCGTTGGTCGATGAAAAAACCGGTCTTTTGGCCTTCATAAAAGTTTATAAGCATACGGTTGCCACTTTCGCAAACCTCTCTTTCTTCAATGGCTTCTCCTAAAATGAACGAATCGGTTGTCTTTATGTGCGGAATTGTTGCGCTGCTCTTGTCAAATATGGATATTACATTGTCGCTTAGCAGCTTGCTGATAATCTTGGTAAACATCGGAAACAACCGGTACATTCCAACCGAGTGAGCTTGAAACACCACAACACCATTGTAGTAATCTACGATTAATCCGGGCATAAAGTCGCCCTCGCCGTTTACAAGGCGAAAAACATTGGTGTCTGGCGAGTCGAAAAAGCCAAAATTGCGGCGGTAGCTTATTGCCGATTCAAACCTCTTGGTCCAGAAATTTTCATCTATAGAGCTTTGTTCAAAATCAAATACTTTGGCAATGATGCTGTCGTCTTGGTAATGGGCTGTTGCCAGATATTTGTTGTCAGACGAAAATATTTCCACCAAGTCGCCTTCCTGTGGGTTGCCTTGCATTTTGGCAACTGCACCCGAAAATACCCACGGGTGGCGGCGCATCAGCGACTTTTCTTTGTCGCGCTTCAATATTAGGCGAGGAGTTGCGTTCATTTTTCGCTTCCCATCTGCGGCAACCCTTTTATTGCGTTGTATTCGAACCCTAGACGCTTGCCAGTCTGCATTTTCGACTTGTTGATACGTTCCTTCATATAGTCAACATTTACAATCTTAACATCGTTGTATGGAGGTACAAGTAAATCAAATTTCAGTACGTAAGCGATAGCCGACTCTACAAGCTGGTGCAGACTTTCATAGTCAATCTTGTTCTTGCCGAAAGCGGGGTATCCGTAGCCCAATTCGCGGCGTCCTTCGATGAAGAAAGTGCTCTCATTGTTGATGAACATACGGCCAATAAGGTAGCCTAAATCTTCTATTCTATTGTATTTGAAGGAATCGGCTAGGAAGTTGTAGATGTTTATTATGCCAGAATAAGTAACCAGTGGACGGTCAATGTAATAGCTGTCCTTCCATATTTCATGGTTGCGTGGGAACTCGAATATATTGGAGTGCATGTTGAATATCAGTAAGTCGCCGGCCACTTTTATTTCTGTCTCAAACAGCCCGCGGTCGTGGTATTCAAGTTTTATTCTTTCGTCGGCATCCTTCAGCAGGGCGTTGTATTCAATTACAATGTCGTGCAGAACTTTCTTCAGTATTGTAAAAGCCTCTTTTGTATTGTCGTAAACCACCTGCTTCAACTGTGACTTTTCAAGCAAGGTATTTATTATTCCATCTCGTATTTCAATGTTTCTTTCCATTGGGGTTGAGTGTTTAAGTCCTTAAATTTCAGTATTTTTATAGTTTATAATTATTAGTCTGTGTGTTTCCGTATTTCAAAAATTCAGCGGTTCAAAAATACAAAAAATCCTATTATTGTCCGCTAATTTTCATTGTTAGTCTCTTAACCCCACAAAAAAAGAGGCTCACATTTGTGAACCTCTTATAAAGTTTAAATGTTGTTCAAATTACTTTGCAGCAGCTGGAGTAGTTTCTGCCATCTTGTACTGGAATACCATTACGTTACCTGATGTTGTGTTCAATCTACCTGCGCAGTAGTCAACCAATACATATTCACCATTCTTGTTCTTGCTGATGAAGTATTTTTCGGTAAAGTTAACCTTACCTTCATCAGTTGCAGGGAACATAGTTCTGCTAGTTACAACAGTACCATTGTTGTAAGCTTCAACAAGAGCTTCGTTAGTAGTCAAACCTTCGATGCTTTCTACAAATACCCAGCTAGCACCAGCTGTTGGTTCAGCATACATGTTGTAGTCTTTGTGGTCGTTCTTACCCAAGCACTTAACACCAATAGTTTCGTCTTCTACCTTTGCAGCAACACCTTCATAAGTAATTCCATATCCAGATTGAGATTGTGAGCACAAAACAACCTTAGTTGGATTCCATGCTGTTGGAAGTGGAGTAGCAGTTTCGGTAATAGTTACAGTCCAAGACTTGGTTTCAGTTTGTTCTTTCTTGTCAGCGCAAGTAACATCATAAACTACAGTGTAACCGCTTGCAAGAGAGTAATCGTTTTCGGTATCAACTTTCATAAGTACATCTTCGAGGGTGAATGTGAATTCGGTCTTTCCTGCTGGATCTTCTGTTAATGGAAGTTCAAATGCCTTAACAGCTGTACCCTCAGCGTCGTTGATAGTTTGAATAACTTTAAGGGATTCAATACCTGCTTCAGCAGTTACAGAACCCTCGAAATTAAGAGTTAATGAGTTACCCTGTGATAAATCATAGGTAGCAATACCGTCTTTTTCTGCGAAGGTAATAGATGGTCCTTCTTTTCCACCGCAGCTGCAGAAAAATGCAACAGCAGCAACTAAAATCATAGCAATTTTAAAGTTTTTCATTGTTCTAAAATTTTAAGTTATACAATAATTAATTAAATCTTTAATTCATTTACAAGGCGCAAAGATAAGTTTATTTTTTAATATGGATATTTTTATTAACTTTTTTTTTGTAAAATAATTTTCAAGGGCGAAAAGGCTCGAAGGCTAAAAGGCTAAAAGCCAGACTGGCTCAAAGGCAAACAAGCTTACAGCCCTGATGACTATCAGAAAAAACAGCCTTGCAATCAAATGACTGCAAGGCTGTTAATGTCATATATGGCTTCAAGCCTTCAAGCCTTTGTGACTTTTAGCCTTCTAGTAATTGAAAACTTCGTCAACAGTAAGTTCCTTTACATCACCGTAAGTCTTGAGCAGGTTGAAGTCAACCTTATCCTTAGGACCAACAATCATGATGTCGTAGGTCTTGCCAGTGATGTGTTCGTTGAAGAAATTGGTTGCGTCTTCAAGAGTGAAGTTCTTTACTGCATCGTAAACTTCCTTGCGGTAGTCGTTTTCGATTCCACGTTCCTTGTTTGCAAGGTAGTTCCAGAAGATACCACTCTTTATGATTCTTTCGGTGTTAATCTGGCTGATGATAGCCTGACGGCTGGTTTCGAACGATTCGGGCGACTGCTTGAGTTCGTTCATGAGGTCGCCGAGAGCCTCAAGAGCTTCCTTCATCTTGTCGGGCTGAGTGCTGAGGTAGCCGATTACATAGTTTGACTTGTCGGACTTGCGTGCCTGGCTGTAGCCTGCGTAGCAACCGTAAGCCAAACTCTTTGCTTCACGGATTTCCTGGAAGACGATGCTTGACATTGAACCGCCGTAGTATTCGTTGAACATTGTAGAAATTGGCAACAACGACTTGTCAAACTTAACATCCTTAGATACTAATTCGATGAAGACTTGTGTCATAGGATAATCAACAAAGAGAACCTGTGGCTTTTCGTAGTCGCGTTCTGCATATTCTTTTGCTTCAGGATAATCCTTGTACTCGCCCGAAACATTGTGGTTAGCCTTGATAAGTTCGGCAACCTTGCTCATTTCGCGTGGACCATAGTAGAAAATCTGATGCTTGTAGTTGAGCATGTCCTTTATGATATTGGTAAGTTCTTCTGGGTCGATAGCCTTGAGTTCCTCGGTGCTGAGGTTGTTGGTGAAGCGTGATTCCTCGCCGTACTGCGAACGCGATACAAGACCGCTGAGGATGGTGTTCTTATTGAGCTTTGCATTTGAACGTCCCTTGAGGATGCTGTTTACATACTCGTCGTAAACTTCCTTGTCGGGCTTAACATTTGCAAGGATTTCTTCCATGAGCTTAAGTGCAGTTTCAAGATTTTCGTCGAGACCGCTGATATAAACGTAGCATCTGTCGGCACCGCTGCTAACACCAAAGTTGCATCCGAGACGATACCATTCTTCAGCAAGTTTTTCAACGCTCTTTTCGGTAGTACCAAGGTAATCCAAATAGTCAACTGCGAGAGCAAGCTTCTTGTCGTTGTCCTTACCCATGTCGAGGATGTAGTACAATGAGAACATGTTGTTGCTTTCGTTCTTAATGTAGCTCATCGGAAGGTTGGTTGCAAGGTCGGTGGTCTGGATTTTTGCCTTGTAGTCAACAAATTCAGGGCTTATTGCAGCTGGTTCTTCCTTCTTGAGTTCGGTTACGAAAGCTGATTCGCTTGTGCGGTCAATGTCGAGCTGGGTGATAGCTGGCTTGTCAACGTGCATTACATTGTCGGGTTCACCAATGCGCTTGTATGCAACAAGATAGTTGTCCTTGAAGAATTCGTTTGCAAACTTCACGAGAGAGTCTTTGGTCATCTTTTCGTAATTTTCAATGTCGAATATTTCTTCTTCCCAAGGAGTCTGCGAGATGAAAGCGTCAACAAATGAATATGCTATTGCGTTGCCTTCAATCTGCTTAATCTGGTCGAGTTTCATTTCGTTTACAATAGCTTCGAGCAACCATTCTTCGAATTCACCTTTCTTAACTTTCTCAACTTCAGCCATAAGCAAGTCCTTAACCTCTTCGAGGCTCTGACCTTCGCGTGGCATACCAACCATCTCGAACATTCCGTAGTCATTGAGGGCGTATCCGTATGCGTATGCGCCCATAACCTTCTGTGCGGTGTTGAGGTCAAGGTCCATAAGACCAGCATGACCATTGTAAAGAATCTGACCAATCATTGATAAGTACTTGGATTCCTGCGACTTGTTGCCCGGTGTACGCCATACTACGCATACGTTTTCGGGTTCTGGTCCGTGGAGTTCAATTTCGTCAATTGCGGTACGTTCTTCTTCGGGAGTGTAGGTGAATTCCGGTACGTTCGGATTCTTTTCCATTTTGCCCCAGTACTTGTCGATAGTCTTGATGGTTTCTTCGAAATCAAGGTCACCTGACATACATATTGCAATATTGTTAGGAACATAGTAGTTTGCCTTGAACTTCATTACGTTTGCCATTGACGGATTTTTCAGGTGTTCGCCCTTGCCGATAACAGCGGTTCCGTATGGGTGGTTCTTGAAGAGGGTTGCAAAGATGGTGTTGCTGAGTCTGCGTCCGTCTCTGTCCTGATTCATGTTGAACTCTTCGAAGATGGTTTCCAATTCGGTGTGGAAAAGACGGAGAACAAGGTTTGCGAATCTTTCGCTTTCAACCTTTGCCCAGCGGTCGATTTCGTTCGAAGGAATTTCGTTTACATAAACGGTTTCTTCGTAGGATGTCCATGCGTTTGTGCCAGTAGCACCGAGAATCGAGCAAATCTTGTCGTATTCGTTTGCAATTGCATACTTTGATGCTTCCTGTGAAAGGCTATCAATCTGAGCATAGATGGCAGCTTTCTTTTCGGGGTCGGTTTCCTTGGCATGTTCTTCAAACTTGTCGCTTATTGCTTGAATGAGAACGCTTTCCTTTTCCCAGTCCTTGGTTCCAATCTTGTCGGTACCCTTGAACATCATGTGCTCGAAGTAGTGAGCAAGACCTGTTGTTTCGCGTGGGTCGTTCTTTGCACCGACTCTTACAGCGATGTAGGTTTGTATTCTCGGCTCGTCCTTGTTTACTGCGAGGTAAACCTTCAAGCCGTTGTCCAATGTGTAGATACGAGTACCTGATGGGTCGTTCTCTACATATTCGTAATTGTATCCGTTGGCGTCCTTGGCTGTCTTGGTCTCGTGACCATTGTTAGCCTTCTTGCAGCCAGTCATTACAAGTGCGAATACTACTAATACTAATGCTAATCTTTTCATAAATATTTAATTAAATGTTTTGCGGTTTATAACGAAAAAAGGCTGTTAACAGCCTTTCTCCGTTTAAAATTATTGATTATTTCTTTTCTTCTTTCTTCTTTCCAACTCCAAAGATATAAGCCATTGGCGATGCAATGAATATTGAGGAGTAGGTACCAACGATAACACCGATGAGCAATGCGAAGCAGAAGCCTCTGATTGATTCACCGCCGAAGATGAATATTGCGAGCAATACCACCAAGGTTGTCATTGAGGTGTTGATTGTACGTCCAACTGTGCTGTTTACTGCCGAGTTGATAACCGACTTTCTGTCGCGGTTGGGGTACAAGCCAGTGTATTCCCTGATACGGTCGAAGATAACCACGGTATCGTTGATTGAGTAACCTACGATTGTCAGGATTGCTGCGATGAATGCCTGGTCGATTTCCATGTTGAACGGCATTATTGCGTAGAGCAACGAGAAAAGGCCGAGGGTTATCAAAACGTCGTGTATCAAAGCGATAGTTGCACCGAGTGAGTACTGCCACTTGCGGAACCTGAGGAGGATGTAGAGGAACATTACTACAAGTCCGAGGAGGATAGCAACTGACGACTTGGTCTTGATGTCGTCTGCAACTGTAGGACCAACAATCTGAGAAGTCTGGCGGTAGTCGCTGAAGAATGTTTCCTTGTCAACGTTTTCGGGGATGAACTTGCCGTTCTTCAAGCCTTCGTACAATAGGTTGTCGGATTCTTCGCTGGCAGCTCTGTCCTTTATCTGGTCAATCTTGTACTGGGTTGTAACCTTAACTTGGTTTGCATCACCGAAAGTCTTAACTACTGGACGTTCGCCATAGCTAGCTTCGAGAGCGTTAGCTACTTCTTCGGGAACAACGTTGTTTTCGAACTTTACAACATAGTTACGACCACCTGTGAAGTCAATACCCTGCTTCAAGCCTAATGTGCACAACGAAATGATACCAACTACTATCAAAGTACCAGAAATGATGAAGGCAATCTTGCTGCCCTTGAGGAAGTCAAAGTTCAAGTTGGTGAAAGCATTGTTAGTCATCTTGTTGCCTAATGTAATCTTGCTTTCCTTGTTGAGCATGCTTGTGAAGATAAGTCTTGTGATAAAGATTGCGGTGAACAATGAAGTGAGGATACCTATAATAAGAGTAGTTGCGAAACCTCTAACTGGACCAACACCGAAGTAAGCAAGAACTATACCTATAAGAATAGTAGTGATGTTGGAGTCGAGGATTGCTGAATAAGCGTTTTTGTAACCGTCTGCTACAGCTGCCTTAATCATCTTGCCAGCTCTCATTTCTTCACGGATACGCTCGTAGATAAGTACGTTAGCATCGACCGACATACCTATCGTAAGTACCATACCTGCGATACCAGGGAGAGTAAGTACTGCACCAAGTGATGCCATAACACCGAAGATGAGGAAGAGGTTGCAAATCAAAGCGACATCGGCAACGATACCAGCCTTGTTGTAGTAGAAAATCATATAGATAAGTACAAGGATGAAGGCGATGATGAACGAGTACATACCCGAGTCGATAGCCTTCTGACCAAGTGACGGACCAACAACTTCCTTAGAAAGGATAATTGCCGGAGCAGTCATCTTACCAGCCTTGAGCACGTTTGCCAAGTCGGTTGCTTCGGTGAGTGTGAAGTCGCCGGTGATTTGTGAACGTCCACCCTTGATTTCATCGTTAACTCTTGGGAATGAATAAACAGCATCATCAAGAACGATAGCTATGCATCTGCCAATGTTTTCCTTGGTGATTCTTGCCCACTGAGTAGAACCAGTGTTGTTCATTGCCATTGTAACTTCAGCGGTAGCGCGTGTCTGACCGAATTCCTGACGAGCATCGGTAACAACTTCGCCGTTGAGGGCAGCCTTGCCGTCCTTAGACTTCTTGAGGGCAATGAGTTCGTAGTATCCCGGAGCATCCTTTACTTCCTTGAATCCCCATTTGAATACGAGGTCGCTCTTGAAAAGAGGTTTTACCTCGTTGCGGTTCAAGTCGGCCATAATGGATTCCATATCGGCTTTTTTAGCGAAACCAACAACTGGTCCGCCGATGCTGTGTCCACCAGCCTGAAGAAGCAGACGGTTGAATATTGAATATTCGCTGTCGGTGTTAGCTTCTTCTGCATTTTCCTCAACATTTTCCTCGGTCGCGGTTGAGTCTGCAACTGCGGTAGTATCGGCTTCAGCAACTTCGTTTGCTGGTTCGGTTTCGGTAGCGGGTGCGCTATTTCCGTTTCTTGAAGCTTCTGCCTTCTTCAATGCGGAGATTGTCTGGTCGGCAGCGATAAGCGAAGTCCTGATTTCATCGTAGTTGTATGTTTCCCAGAATTCGAGAACAGCAGCCTGCTTCAAGAGTTTTTCAACACGTTCCGGATCCTTGATACCAGGAAGTTCGATGTGGAATACGCCCTTTACAGCTACGTCCTTCTGAATGTTAGGCTGAACAACGCCGAACTGGTCGATACGCTTGTTGATGACATCGTATGCATTTCCGATAGCAGCATCATATTCCTTGGTAAGGTAATCGATGACTTCATCATCGGTAGATGAAATCTTTATTTTATCGGTATTCTGCGAGGTGCAAAATAGGACGGCCAAGTTAGGCTTGTTTTCCATCTGCAATTCCTTGTATGCCTTACCGAATGTTTCTATGAAATTGGTTCCTGTCTGATTTGCGGTCTCTTTTCTTGCATTTTCGATAGCCTGAAGCAATGCGGGGTCGCTGTCGTTGTTTGTTAGCGACAAAAGTACATCTTCGGCAGAAATTTCCAGCGAAATGTTCATACCGCCCTTCAAGTCAAGACCTAAGTTAAGTTCTCTTTCCTTGCAATCTTTATAGGTGTATTTCTTGATGTATCTCCACACCACTTGGTTGTCAATTGAATCCAAGTACGCCTTCTTTTGTTTGTCAACAAGACCATTGCGTTCGGCGTCTGTAAGATTGCCATAATTTCCGTTATCAACGTATGCCTGCGCGTATTCTTCTGCATCGCCTTCTACCTTGTTTACTACAAAGGTGAACGAAAGGTAGTACAAGCTGATGATTGCAAGCAGTACCGACAATAAAATAATCGCTCCTCTGTTACGCATTTTTACTAAATTTTTTACTAAGTTTACATAAAATTTTTAAGGTCGCAAATATAGTGTTTTTTTCAAAACGAAAGACAGATAATTTTTTTTTATTTTTTTGAAGCGGAAAACAACCAAAAAACGGCAGGAAAAAATCTGCTGTCCAGAATTTCTGCCATCAAGCCTTCTCGCTTTTCGTTAGCGTCATCTTTCCTTCTCCAAAGTCAACTATTTGTTAGGTCGGATTTATAATCTGACCTGAATGAAAAGTGGATTTGTTAATCCACACCGAATGAACATGTTATTGTTGTCACGTCTTATATTTATTAGGATTTGCGATAGCAAAAGCAATGTTTTGTGGTCTATTGTAGGGTTTGGTTTCAAACCATACCCTACAATGTATCACCACAAAAACATACAAAGATAAAGGACGGTTTTGTGCCGTCCTTTTTTTGTTCTTTCGGATTT
>JAGCNN010000064.1 GCA_017645925.1 Bacteroidales bacterium | reverse complement strand
TTCTATGGCTTCGCCGTTTCTATGTTTCACGTTTCTGGTTTCACGTTTCTATGGCTTCGCCGTTTCTATGTTTCACGTTTCTGGTTTCACGTTTCTATGGCTTCGCCGTTTCTATGTTTCACGTTTCTGTGTTTCACGTTCCTGGTTCAATGTTCAATGTTCAATGTGGCGACGCGCCATGGCACGTCGCTATGCGCGCCGCGTCGCCACAAATTGTCCATTATCCATTGTAAATTATCCATTTTTCATTTTATATGTTTCCTTTTTAACCCATTCGGCCCATTCGGTTGGTGTTTTTGTCTTGTCAAAGGTGGTGTAGGGTATTGGCTTGCCAATGGTGAGCGAGATTGTCTGTCCGCGTTGCTTGAACATTTCATCCACAAGGTATAGCATTTCGATGTTGAATTTGATTTTCAGGCGTTTGCGCCAGTTGGCAAGACGATAGAAAAAGTTGGAATTTTGTCCGCCGATGTAAATTGGTATTATGTCGCGTTTGTATTCCACTGCTTTGGAAATGAAGTTCTTTTGCCATTGCAGGTCAACGATTTCTCCTTTGATTTTTCGCGAGCATAGTCCGGCGGGGAAATACAGAACCTGTTTGTCGGATGCGTAGAGCGCATTCAGTTGTTCGGCGTTGCTGCGCGATTGTTTCCCTATTTTATTAATAGGTATAAATAAAGGTCGCAGCGGTTCTATTGCCATGAGCAAATCGTTGACGACAAACATGAAGTTGCTGAATTTTTCGGCTATTGTCTGCATCATCACAAGGCTTTCAAGTCCGCCCAATGGGTGGTTGGCAACGAAGATGAATCGCCCTTCCGACGGTATGTTTTCCAATCCTTTGACCTCGCGTTTAAGTTCAAGACATTCAACGCCAATGTTTACAAAGTCGATGCCCGTTGCTCCGTTTGCTTTTGCAAGTATTTCATTTACATCGTCTTCGTGGGTTATCCGTCGCAGGTAGTTGATGACGAAACGAGGCGTCTTCTTGGCCAGTTTCGGACTTTTGTTACGGATAATTTCGGCAACGTCAACTCTCATCGGTTTGCTTTCGGACATTGTTTGGTCTTTTGTCGCAAAGGTATGCAAAAAATGTGTATG
Source organism: Bacteroidales bacterium (assembly GCA_017645925.1). GTDB lineage: Bacteria > Bacteroidota > Bacteroidia > Bacteroidales > ML635J-15 > Bact-19. The sequence continues at coordinate 9,100 of JAGCNN010000064.1, read as the reverse complement.
CGTTGTTTTTTTTATGGAGCCTTTCAAAAAAAGACTTTTTTGTATTTGTATAATAGGAATATATATTATACCTTTGTGTAGTTTTTTTTTACAACATGCTATGAAAAGGATATTGCTGTTTGCCGCTATTTTGTTACTTGCGTTTTATGTTTGTGCGCAAGAGTCAGGTTCCAAGGATTTCATTTCGTTTGAGCTAAGACCATATTTGTCGAGCAAGTTGAAATTCTACAATATCCTGTACGAAAACAGGCACATATTGAAATCGAGGAATGCTCCATGTGGGGAACTTTCTATCGGTTATCAGCGCGAGATAAATTCCAATTGGCTTGTAGGTCTTGACATTGCATCGGGGTTGATGCCGTTGAATTATTGTTATGTTTCCAAAAACGGCAATTCAAGAATAGTGGATAGCGAATATTTGTATTGGGTTACACTTTACACCAACATTATGGCAAGCAGTACCAATAGAATATTTACTTCTCCCAAGGGAAATATTCTTTTGGGACTAAAGGCTGGGGCTGTATTGCCGTGGGTTCGCGAATGGAGTTCAAGCGTAACTTCATCTTCGTACTACACTCATGCAGAAGTAGAAAACGATGCCGCTTATTTTATCTGCTCTGGCGAACTTGCATACGAGAAGGTTTTTGAAAGCAACGACAAGCTCAAGGCTGGCGTTTTCGTTACATATTCGCCGATGATGAATAGTTATGGATACTTTGTTATGAATAATCCTAGCAATAGCGGTCTGTTCAAGCAACCTATGCTTTATTTCGGAATTAGTGCTGCATACTACCTTGCTTTTAGCAGAAATAAGTGATTTACACGGACTTGTGTGAGCTGATTTGTTGAGTCCGCGCTCGACTGCTTTCCGCTTTTCATATACTTCATAAATACATACAATGGTAAAGTTATTAAACGTTGATAACTTTGCTATTTGTTAATACTATGATTATTAGTGCAATAGTTAGATTTGTTGCGGTTTTGTTATTAACAAATAGTGGGAGATAGTGGGTGTGGGTGTTTGAAAGTGGGAAAAATTGTGTAGCTTTGCACCGTTTTTGAAAATGTAGATTATGTTTGTAGGTGAATACATTAGCAAGCTGGATAACAAAGGCAGAGTTATCTTCCCCTCGCAACTGAAACGTCAGGTTCCAGAAGCGGAGCAGTCGGCTGCATTTGTCCTCAAACGTGATATTTACGAAAAATGCTTGGTGCTTTACCCGATGAGCGAATGGGAGCGTAATACAAGGATTCTGAAAAAGAAACTCAATCCCTTTAATCGCAAGCATGCGGAATTTCTCCGTGAGTTTTATCGTGGTACAGCCGAAGTTTATCTTGACAACAGCAGTCGTTTCTTGATTCCCAAGAACTTGCTTGAATATATAGGAGGAGAAAAGGAGTTGACTTTTGCAGGACAGGAAGGTAAGGTTGAAATTTGGGATAAGGTTCTTTACGATGAGAAGAAGATGCGTAACGACAGCTATACAGAACTTGCCGATGAGCTTCTTGGTGGTGACTTTGTATTTTCGGAGGATTAGCAGATGAGTGAATATCACGAACCGGTACTTTTGCATGAGAGCGTTGATGGATTGAACATCAATCCCGATGGCGTTTATGTTGATGCTACTTTCGGCGGCGGAGGACATTCGGCTGAAATTTTGTCGCGCTTGTCGGCAAAGGGCACTCTCGTGGCAATCGACCGTGACAGTGATGCTCACAATAACAGGATTGACGATGGCAGGTTGAAGCTTGTATTTGGAAATTACAGGTATCTGCGCAATTATCTTGACTATTATGGCATAGAGAAGGTTGACGGCATTTTGGCCGATTTGGGCGTGTCGTCTCATCAGTTTGATGTTGCCGAAAGGGGCTTTTCGTTCCGTATGGGCGGAAACCTTGACATGCGTATGTCCGAGCAATCGCCACGTACGGCTGCCGATGTTCTTAATTTGGCTTCGGAAGATGATTTGTTCCGCATTTTCAGCAAAAACTGCGATGTGCAGAATGTAGGTCGCCTTGTTAAGTCGATAGTGGCGCAGCGCCTTGTTTCGCAGTTCGGCGACATTGACGGTTTTGTGAAATTCCTAGAGCCATTTGCTCCGAAAAACCGTGAAATAAAATATTATGCGCAGATATTTCAGGCTTTGCGCATCGAGGTAAACGATGAGATAGCTTCGCTTGGCGATTTCCTGACTGCAGTGCCGCAGGTGCTGGCAAAGGGAGGCCGCTTGTCGGTGATTTCGTATCATTCGATGGAGGACAAGCTTGTGAAGAATCTTATTCGTACAGGCAATATTGATGGTAACGACGAGCGCGATGTGTTTGGTCGTGCCAATTTGACATTGAAGCCAATAAATAGGCAGGTTATTGTTCCAAGCGACGATGAGGTGGAAAGGAATCCCCGTGCAAAGTCGGCAAAACTTAGAATAGCGGAAAGGGTTTGATAAGATGGATTTTTTTAAGGGCGTAAGGAAAATATTGTCGGGCGAAATAATATTAGAGAAGCTGTCGAAGAGAAAGATTCTTTATATATTGCTTTTCTTTGGGCTGGCGCTGCTCTATGTCGTCAATCATTTTCATGGAATTTATGTTTACCGCGAGATAAACAAGTCGGAGGAAAGGCTTGAAAAGCTTCGTGCCGAAGACGTTGCCATACAGTCGGAACTTTTGAAAAAAACCAATAGACGCAACAGTGTTCTGAAGCTCCTTGAATCTAAGGGCTCTACGCTTATGGAGTCGAAAACTCCGCCGCACAAGATTATTTATGATAAGCGTAAGACACAACGTAGTAGAAAGGATGGGAAAAAATGAAAGATGATAGCAAGATAATACACAGGGCATACGTTTTTCTGGTAGTTGTGATTATTGCATCGTTTGTAATAATCGGCAGGATTGTTTATTTGCAGGCAATAACACCGGCAGAGGAAAAGGAGGCTGTTTCGGTAATGACAAAGACTGTCAAGTCGAAGCGCGGCGACATTTATTCGAGCGATGGCAAGCTGCTTGCAACCTCGGTGTGCTACTATGATACCTACCTTGACCTTGCTTGTCAGGGAGTAAGGGCTATGACCGATTCTGCCTTTGATGCCGATATTGATTCGTTGTCGATTTGTCTGGCCGACCTTTTCAGGGACAAGACCAAGGATGCATACAGGGCGGAAATAAGGAATGCCAAGAATAAGGGCAGTCGCAGCTATTGCATAAAGAGGCGTGTTTCGTATATTCAGTACGAGCAGATGAAGAAATTCCCATATTTGCGCAAGGGTAAATACGCTGCAGGGTTCTATTCTACTGAAATATATGAGCGTGAAAAGCCATTCGGAAAGTTGGCTCGTCGAACAATAGGCGAATGCCGTGAAAATGCACACTTTGGATTGGAATACTGCTACGATAGTGTGCTTACTGGAGTCGAGGGATATGCAACATTCCAGAAAGTGTCGAAGGATGTATGGGTGCCACTTGAAAATTCATCCGATTATATAAGGCCTGTTGATGGGTTGGACTTGATTACTACTATTGACATAGGATTGCAGGATATAGCAGAAACTGAACTTGAAAATCAGATGAGTCAGCATTCAGCCCAATATGGTACAGTGGTGGTGATGGAGGTGAAAACCGGCAAAGTACGGGCAATGGCTAACCTTGAACGTGATACAAATAACAATTTCTACGAAAATTATAATTATGCTGTAGGTAATTTGTCGTCAGGTGGTGCTCCTGATCCGGGTTCTACATTCAAGATTGCCTCTGTAATTGTGGCTATGGAGGATGGGCACATAACACCGAATACAATTGTACATATTGGCAAAGGTGAGGACACGTATTTCGGGAAAAAGATTGTGGATTCGCACAGGTATGACCGTGACACTTCTCTGACGGTTAGCCGTATTATTGAACTTTCATCGAATGTCGGTACAGCTCGTTTTGTTTATGACCACTATAAGGAAAATCAGCAGAAATTTGTTGACGGCATAAAACGCTTGCATTTGAACGAGCCGCTTGGCATAGACCTTAAGGGAGAGGCTGTCCCTGTTATTTATGAACCATCTGATCCCAATAATTGGTCTAAAATTTCATTGCCGTGGATGGCTTACGGATATGGTGTGGCTATAACACCTTTGCAGATACTTGCCTTCTACAATGCCATAGCCAACAATGGTACACTTTTACGTCCTATGTTTGTTGAGGGATTTGCAAGTTGCGGCAAAATGGTGAAAACTTTTGAACCATACGTGATTGACCAGCAAATATGTTCACAGCCTACAATTGATGCTGTCAAGAAAATGCTTGAGGGGGTGGTGCAGAACGGAACGGCGGTCAATTTGAAGAACGAGAATTATCAGATAGCAGGAAAGACAGGTACTGCCCAGATGAACTACGGCAAGCACGGAGAGAAGATTACTTACCATGCATCGTTTGTGGGGTATTTCCCTGCCGATAATCCTGAGTATTCATGTGTTGTGTCAATATACAATCCTTCCGAAAACGGCTTTTATGGAAATAAGGTGGCAGGAAATGTGTTCCGTAAGATTGCCGATAGGATTTATTCAACCGATACAAAGGCTGTTGCAAGCGAGGTTAACGATGATCCATTTTCGCAGCTTCCTATAAGCAAGTCGGGTAAACGCGAAAGCATTCAGGCTGTATGCGAGATTCTTGATGTGCCAACTAATATTGAAAATTTTTCCACGGTAAATTGGATAAAGTTCAAGGATAATTCTGATGGACGTGAGAATTTCGTGCCTTATTCGCCTGTAAGTGCGAATCGGGTGCCTGATGTTAGGAATATGGGCGCTTCTGACGCTGTGGTATTGTTGGAAAGGAATGGTTTGAAGGTTGTGTTTTCGGGAAGGGGAAGGGTTGTAACCCAAATTCCAGAACATGGAACTATGTGTGAAAAAGGTGATACTGTTTTTTTGACTTTGAAATAATTGTATGACAATGGATATAAATGTTTCGTTGAACAAATTGAAGGTGGTTGGCTCGGTTTTGCGAGTGCCGACTTTCGAGAAGATTGAATTTGATTCGCGCAAGGTAGCTTCTGGCGATATGTTTGTGGCTATAGTAGGTACGGCTTCCGATGGACACGATTTCATTGAAACTGCAATAGGCAGCGGTGCAAAGATGATTGTGTGTGAAAAGATGCCCGAAAAGCTTCACGATGATGTAAGTTACATTCAGGTGGAATCCTCATCCGAGGCACTTGGCGTTCTGGCATCCGACTACTACGGAAATCCTTCGTCGAAACTGAAGCTTGTGGGTGTAACCGGCACAAACGGAAAGACTACGATTGCCGGAACATTGTACAATCTTACCCGCAAACTTGGCTACAAGGTGGGACTTTTCTCGACTGTAAAGGTTATTGTTGATACCGAAGTAATTCCTGCTACCCACACTACCCCCGACCCGCTTCAGCTCAACGGATATTTGGCAAAGATGGTGGATTGCGGCTGCGACTACTGTTTCATGGAGGTAAGCTCGCATTCGGTGGTGCAGAACCGTATCGCCGGACTGACATTCGCAGGTGGAATCTTTACCAATATTACACATGACCATCTTGATTTCCACAAGACTTTCGCCGAATACATAAAGGCTAAGCAGGGATTTTTCACAATGTTGCCGCAAAGTGCATTTGCAATTACCAACATTGACGACCGCAACGGCGAAATAATGTATCAGAACTCAAAAGCAACCAAATATAAATATTCACTTTTGTCGGCTGCCGATTTCAAGGCAAGAATCGTAGAGGACGGTTTTGCTGGAATGCAGCTCGACATCAATGGCAGCGAGGTGTGGGTGAACTTCATTGGCAAGTTCAATGCCTACAACCTCTTGGCTGTCTATGGAACGGCAATCTTGCTCGGTTTCGACAAGTTGGAAGTTTTGAAGGCAATGAGCGAACTGCATCCTGTTGACGGACGTTTCGAAATTATACGTTCCAAGGAGGGTGTTACCGCTATTGTCGATTATGCCCACACGCCAGATGCCTTGCAGAATGTAATTTCTACCATCAACGAAATTCGCTGTGGCGAAGGCACTCTGATAACCGTTGTAGGCTGTGGCGGAAACCGTGACAAGACAAAGCGTCCCGAAATGGCTGCCATAGCTGCCGAAATGAGCGACAAGCTCATTCTTACATCCGACAATCCGCGCAACGAGAATCCCGAAGACATCCTTGACGACATGCAGAAGGGCATTGAGCCGCAGTGGAAAAACAGGACTCTCCGCATATCAAGCCGCGAGGAGGCAATCCGTACCGCCTGCATGATGGCAAAGAAGGGCGACATCATACTTGTTGCTGGAAAGGGACACGAAAAGTATCAGGAGATAAAAGGAGTTCGTCATCATTTCGATGACAAGGAAGTTTTGAATAACGCATTTAACAACTAATAGATTATGTTTTATCATTTATTCCACTATCTGCAAGATTTGAATTTCCCGGGTGCTGGTGTTTTCCAGTACATCACGTTCAGGTCTGGTATTTCGATGATAACATCGCTTATCATAGCGATATGGTTTGGTAAGTGGTTCATGAAGCGAATGAAAAAGTCAGGAAAGACGGAAATCGAGGAGACAAGGACGACTATGAACGATGCTCCAGCCGAAAATTCGCAGAACTGCGACACCTGTGTCAACAATGTTAAGAACTTCAAGAAGAATGTTCCTACGATGGGTGGTCTGATAATCATAGCCGCCATTGTGATTCCTACTTTGTTGTTTGCGCAGTTGGACAACGTCTATACAATATTGATGCTTGTAACGACATTGTGGTTGGGAACTCTCGGTTTTCTCGACGACTACCTGAAGCAGAAGAAGCACAACAAGGACGGTCTTCCAGGCAAGTTTAAGCTTTTGGGACAGATACTTCTCGGTGTTGCTGTGGGTGCAATCCTTTATTTCTCGCCCGATGCGGTTATAAGGGAGCAGGTGCCTGTTGAAGGCAATTCAAACTGCGAGGTTGTTGAAGTTGTAGGTAATTCCGATTGCTCTGGTGTTACCGAATATCAAGACGTGAAGTCAACCAAGACCACAATCCCATTCTTCAAGAACAACGAGCTGGATTACCGCTGGTTTGTTGCGTGGGCTGGTGACTATGCCGATATTCTTGCATGGGTTGTGTTTATCGTAATGACAATCCTTGTGGTTGCGGCGGTGTCGAACGGTGCAAACCTTACCGACGGCATGGATGGCCTTGCAACGGGAACATCGGCAATAATAGGTGCAACTCTCGGTATTCTGGCATACGTTTCTGGTAACCGACTGGCTGCCGAGTACCTTAACATACTTTATATTCCAAACACTGGTGAACTGATGATTTTTGCTGCAGCATTCATGGGCGCAACCATCGGTTTCCTATGGTTTAATACTTATCCGGCACAGGTTTTCATGGGCGATACGGGAAGCCTTACGCTCGGTGGTATTATCGCGGTGTTTGCAATCATTATCAAGAAGGAGCTTATACTTCCGATACTCTGCGGTATATTCCTTGTTGAAAGCCTTTCGGTAATAATACAGAACCGCTATTGCAAGTATTATCGCAGGAAGCACAACCTGCCCAAAGGTGTGGCTGTGCCTGTCGAGAAGCGTCCGTTCAGGATGGCACCCTTGCATCACCATTATCAGAAGAAGGGTATGCCCGAATCCAAGATTGTAGCCAGATTCTGGATTGTAACATTGTTGTTGGCTATTATTTCAATTGTAACTTTAAAATTAAGATAAGAAAGTGGAAAAGAGAATTGTTGTATTAGGAGCAGGAGAGAGTGGAGCAGGCGCAGCTGTATTGGCCGCTGTAAATGACTTTGACGTATTTGTTTCGGACAAGGGCGAAATTGCCGACAAGTACAAGGAACTTTTGAAGGATTACAATGTGCTTTATGAAGAAAAGCATCATACCGAGGACCTTATACTCAATGCCGATGAGATAATCAAGAGCCCGGGTATTCCCGAAACGGCACCAATGGTTGTGAAGGCTCGCGAACTGGGTATTCCAATAATTTCGGAAATAGAATTTGCAGCACGTTACACCAACGCAGTTAAGATTTGTATAACAGGAAGCAATGGCAAAACTACTACCACAATGCTTACCTATCATATCCTGAAGAAGGCAGGCTTGAATGTAGGCCTTGCTGGAAATGTGGGACAAAGCTTCGCATATCAGGTGGCAACCAAGGATTACGACTACTATGTAATCGAGCTTAGCAGTTTCCAGCTAGACAATATGTACGAGTTCAAGAGTGATTTGTCGGTGCTTATGAACATTACACCCGACCATCTTGACCGCTACGACCACAAGTTCCAAAACTATATAGATGCCAAGTTCCGTATCTTGCAAAATACAACTGCAAAGGATTCGTTTATCTATTGCTCGGACGATGAAGTGATTATAAACGAAATCTCAAAGCGCGAAATCCTTGCTACACAACTTGAATTCACCCAGAAGAAGAGAAAGGTGAAGAATGGTGCTATGCTCAGCGAGGACGAAAAGTCGATTGACTATGTAAACAACAGCAGCAAGACCTTGACAATGCTTATTGATGACCTTTCGATAAAGGGCAAGCACAATGTATATAACTCGATGGCTGCTGGTATCGTAGCTCAGGTGTTGAATATCAGAAACGAAGTTATCCGTGAGAGCCTCATGGACTTCAAGAACGTGGAACACCGTATGGAGCCTGTTTTGACAATTCGCGGAATAAAGTTCATCAACGATTCCAAGGCAACAAACATAAACTCGGTGTGGTACGCGCTTGAGTCGGTAAATACTCCAGTCATTTGGATTGTGGGTGGCAAGGACAAGGGCAACGACTACGAGGTGCTTCGCCAACTTGTTGATGAAAAGGTGAAGGGAATAGTTTGTCTGGGAATTGACAATAGTCCTATCCACAAGGCTTTTGACAACACTGGACTTCCTATGGTTGATGTTACGAGCATGGATGATGCCGTGCAGGAAGCTTATAAAATGGGTAAGCCGGGATATACGGTATTGTTGTCGCCTGCCTGCGCAAGCTTCGACTTGTTCGACAACTACGAGGATCGTGGCAACAAATTTAAGATTGCAGTAAGAAATCTATAATTTTAATCTAATGGAACACTCAAGATT
>JAGCNN010000063.1 GCA_017645925.1 Bacteroidales bacterium | reverse complement strand
ATGGAAGTGCCTTCGCGAAGCGATTGCTTCACCTTTGAATTCATAAAGACGGTGCAGCGCGTGCCAAGATCGTAAGGATTGTCAGCGGTACAAGCCATGCGGGCAAATTCGGCAACCGGATAGTTTAGCATATTTGCATAAGTCTCTATGAACGAGCCACATCCCGAAGAGCATGCCTCGTTGATTTCAATACGCTTTATGCTGCCGTTGTCGATGAAGATGGCTTTCATGTCCTGTCCGCCTATATCGAGTACGAACGAAACCTCTGGGCAAACCTCTCTTGCGGCAATGTAATGTGCCATGGTTTCGACAATTCCGTTGTTTAGGTTAAAGGCTTTCTTTAACAGGTTTTCGCCGTAGCCCGTTGCCGTACTGCTGACGATGCGAATATTTATATTCTTCTCTTTTTCAAATCGTTGCAGTGCTTCCATACTTTCTACGAAAGTGCGGAAGCTGTTGCCGTTGTTGCGACGGTAATCCTTGTATATTATGTTTAGGTTGTCGTCGATGAGAACTACTTTTGTCGTCGTGGAGCCTGAGTCAACGCCAAGGTGACACCTGATTTCTGCGCCTTCGGTCGGGACTATGCTTTTTAACGTGAACTTCTGTCTTTCTGTTTTCCAACTTTGGAATTCTTCTTCTGAATTAAATAATTTCTTTAATATATTACCATTTGATTTTGAGGAAGATTTATGCTCTTTGTTTAAGTGTTTGATTAAGTTGGAAATTGAACTCGGAGCTTCGTTGTACTTCTTTGCGAGGAAAGCGCAGCCCAATGCTGGGAATAGTTCTGTATTCTCTGGAATTATACAATCTTCATTGTTGATTTTTAGAATATTAACGAAGCTCTCTTTAAGTTGTGGTATAAACTTGAACGGACCGCCGCAGAAAAGTATTGGCGGTACTATGTCGGTTCCGCGGGCAAGCGACGATGTCACCTGCATAGCCACCGAGTTGAGCACCGAAGCAGCAATGTCCTGTTTGCTGGTGTTTCGGCTTATAAGATTCTGGATGTCAGTCTTCGAGAATACTCCACAGCGTGAAGCTATGGGGTAGATTGTCTTGTGGTCTGCGGCTAACTGATTGAGTTCTATCGGCTCTATGCCGAGCAGGGTGGCCGTCTGGTCGATGAACGCTCCTGTTCCACCTGCGCACGAACCATTCATGCGGATGTCGGGAGTTTTGCCTGGCTGGAGGAAAATCATCTTGCTGTCCTCGCCGCCAATATCGACGAAAGTGCGTACCTGCGGATATTTTTCCTTAATCCATTCGGTGGAGGCGATGATTTCCTGCACGAACCTTGTGCCTATTTTTTCAGCGTAACCCATTCCTACAGAGCCAGTTATTACGGTGCTTGCATTTATGTCGCCAAGTTTTTCGGTTACTTTTGCGAGCGTTTCCGACAGCGTATCGACCACATTGGCGTTGTGGCGCCTGTATTCCGAGAACAGAATGTTGTCGTCGCAATCGAGGACTATGGTTTTTACAGTTGTTGAACCGATGTCAATTCCGAGTCTATATGATTGATTTTCCATGCTTTACTTGTTTTTAGGTCTTAAGCTGCACATTATTGTCTCTACCACTTCGTGCTTGCGTTGCTGCAACAGCTCGGCGATTTCTTCGTCGTCGAAGTTGAACTGGCTTTCGAGGAGTGGAAGCATAAAGAATATTATTATGTTCATTGACACTATGTTGATTAGCAGGTCGAGGGTGGAGATGGGGCGGATGTTGCCTTTCTGGATTTCTTCCTGCAGTTCGTGGTCGAAGCGACGGTATATTTCAAGGTTCTTGTTGTAAATGTTTTTGACAAGTGCGCTACGGCGTTCTTCGTTAAGTATCAGTTCGTTGACTATCAAAAACGGAATCTGCCTGTTCTCTATCAGCAGGT
>JAGCNN010000062.1 GCA_017645925.1 Bacteroidales bacterium | reverse complement strand
TACAATAATTATTATCATCCGACCATTCGTATGAAAAGCCGTCATACAACGTATCAACCGAATATGTCTCATACTGGTTTATACAAACCTTTGTACTACCGCTTATTAGTTGTGGCACTGGCAACGGATTTACATGAACCTTAACCGTATCGGAATAAACACTATCGTTGCAAACTTCCGAAACATATCGCAAACGATAATATGTCGTACTCGTAAGGTTACCAGACTGATACGGCATGGATGATGACAAGTCGGAATAAACACCATCCTCAGTTTCCGACGACTGCCACATATACGAATAGCGTTCTCCGCCACCTGTGCAATTTGTCAGCATATCTAGTATTTCTGGAATAGTATTGTAACAGATGGTATCGTTGCCGCTTATCGTTCCGGGAAGAAGTTCAGGATAAGTAACCACTTCTATAACATCGCCTGTCTGTCCTTCACAGCCATTAACTGGCATTACTATACAGCGGTAATATACAGAACCATCCGTATGTGGTGACGTTGTGAAAGACAATGATATGGAATCCTGCACATCGGAGAATGAAAGGCCATCGGCGGACTCCTGCCACTGGTACGTGTACTCACCGCCTTCGCCAGTAGCACTTACACTTATGATTTCTGATGTCATATAGCAGAGCGTATCAACAGCATGGTTTTCTACAACCAAGTCGCCATAGACATTTACCACAATTGAATCGGAATATACCGTGCCACAGCCGAATGTAGATTCGCTTGCCAATCTATAATAAAAAACCGTGTCCTGCAACGACTGTGAGCCTAGTGATACCGTCGTATATGAATCTTCTGTTGCAGACCCTATGTCGTGCCATGTTTCGCCATCTTGTACCTGCCAACGATTTGAAAATACATCGTTGCCTCCACTTGCAGGAACATTTATCCGCATTGAAGACTGCGTCATATAGCATATTGTTGTATCCTGCGGAATAATTGTCGCTCTCTCCAACGGCTGATAGACAAGAACCTTAACTGGATCGGAATAAACAGTTCCGCACCCCCTATCCGAAACGTATCGCAAACGATAATAGGTCGTATTCGTAAGGTTTCCAGACTGATACGGAATATCTGATGGCAAGTCAGAATAGATTCCATCCTCTGTTTCCGACCACTGCCACATATACGAATAGCGGTTTCCTCCTCCAGAACAATCAGTAACAACATCAAGCATATCAGGTGCTGTATTGTAGCAAATTGTATCGTTGCCGCTTATAGTACCGGGAAGAAATTCTGGATAGGTCACAACCTCAATTACATCCCCTGCCTGCACTTCACAACCATTCACTGGCATTACTATACAGCGATAATACATGGAACCGCCAATATGTGGCTCGGTAGTGAATGTTGAGGAAACGGAATCCTGCACATCGGAGAACAAAACGCCATCAGCGGACTCCTGCCACTGGTACGCGTATTCGCCGCCTTCGCCAGTAGCACTTACGCTGATGCTTCCAGAAGTCATGTAGCAGAGCGTATCAGCAGCATGGTTTTCTACAACCAAGTCGCCATAGACATTTACCATAATGGCATCTGAATATATCGTACCACAGCCGAATGTAGATTCGCTTGCCAATCTGTAATAATAAGCTGTGTCCTGCAACGACTGCGAGCCGAGCGATACCGTCGTATAGGAATCTTCTGTTGCCGACTCTATGTCGTACCATGCTTCGCCATCTTGCACCTGCCAACGATTTGAAAATACGCCGTTACCGCCACTTGCAGGAACATTTATCCGCATTGATGCCTGTGCCATATAACATATAGTGGTGTCCAAAGGAAGAATGGAGGCTCGTTCCAACGGCTGATAGACAAAAACCGAAACAACATTGGAAAATGCAGTATCGCAAAATCCTATTGCAAGTCTTCTGTAATATGTAGTTTGCAACAATGCATCAGGCATATACGATGCACCATTAGCATCATCAATGTCCGAAAAGCCGTTGCTTGACGACAATGTTGACTGTTGCCACTGAAATGTATAATCAACATTGTTTACTTCTGGCAATAAAATATTTCTTAATTCATTAGGAGTCGTATTGTAACATATAGCTGTGTCTTGATTCAATACAGAACAAGAAATTTCCCCTCCACTATTCAATAATCCATACATCTCCACTCTAATTGCAGAAGACGTGACTACATCACAGCCGACATCAGTTGGAGTAATAACACACCTGTAATATAGCGACGACAAAACGTTTATATTTAATGACGTTACATTTTCGGAACCCGCAATAGTACTATAATCAGTTCCATCAACACTTGACTCCCATGAAATTTGATAGTCGTTATCAGGCAAATCAGTCTCAACAAATACATTTAAGACTACGGTAGAATTGTAACATACGGTTGTGTCATTATGAAAAATGACAACGTTTACATCAGGACATTGAGCAACAGCATTAAATCCCAATATAACGCCGATACAAAACATTACAATTTTTTTAGACCAGACAATCCCATTCATGACAAAATTATTCCTACATAACCGACAATATAACTAAGATGCACAACACAGATAGGCACTTATATCCAACATTTTCATGAAAAAATATTTCATCCAATCAAAAAATATACACAGAACCAAATTCGTGTGCAAAATTACATGTTTATTTTTTCAATAACAAGTGTATCTGTGGCGTTTTTCACAAAAAAAGTTTTTCTTGTTTTACATGATTCTTGGTAGAGTTATTACATAGAAAATAACTCTACTTATCCCCGAAATCCACATTCTTCAGATAGTCGGCAGCAACGCACATTTCCTTGTACCACTCTTCGCCATATTTGCGGATTAACGGGTCTTTCAGGTATTCAAAAATCTTGACATTGCGTTCGTTGCCAAGTTTTACCGCATCCTTGCAGATGTTCCACACATCGTAGTTTACAGCCTCAAACGATGCATATTTCTTAACCCTTATCGGGTACAAGTGGCACGAAATAGGCTTGCGGAAATCGACAATGCCTTCTTCCCACGCCTTTTCAATTTCGCAATAGACAATGCCATCGTCGTTTCGGTTTGCAAACACACATGCACCAGCTTTTCCTATTATAGATGTTGTCAGTTCGCCCTCAATATCCAACATTGAAACATCATGCTCGTCAATAACAGCCCTTGCCTCATCAGACAGACGAGAATATATTTTTGGTAGTATTTCCTTTAGCTTTTCTTCTTCTGATTTTTCAAGAGGTGCGCCCGAATCGCCTTCTACACAGCATATTCCCTTGCACTTGGCAATGTCGCACGCGAAGCACTTCCGAAACACATCAAAATGGACAACCTTGTCATCAATCTCAATCATAACATCAAATTTCAATTTCTAATCCATCGCGAGCCTCAATAGCATCAGGGAAAAACGTCCTTGCCTCCGCCATAAGTTCTGATGCCGGGTAACGGGTAGAAAAATGTCCAAGTACCAAGCGTTTAGCAGATATGCCCTTTGCAAGTTCGGCTGCCTGAATGGTTGTTGTATGACAAGTCAGTTTTGCCAGTTCCGCATCCTTATCCATAAATGTTGCCTCGTGGTAAAGCAAATCGACATTTTCTGCAAAATCGCCAAGCCGTTTCAGCGGCAAAGTGTCGGAACAATAGACAAAACTTTTAGGAACCGGTGGAAGTATAGTCGCATCGTCGCTTTTCAAAACCGAACCATCGTCAAGTTCAACGTCCCCGCCCCTTTTCAACTTCACAATCTGCGCTATCGACAAGTTATATTCTTCAATAAAGTTCTTGCGGATATTTCTTTCCTTCTCGGTTTCGCGAAAAAGGAATCCCCACGTAGGCTTGGTATGCACAAGCGGAAAACTGAACACATCAAGGTTTTTATCACTATGGATATGATTTATTCCATTAGGATTCAAATAGATATAATTAACCTTAAATCCAAGATTATGCTCAAGCGAAGCAAAAAGGCTATTGCATATCTGTTCCAGTTTTTCGGGACAATAAATATTCATTTCAGTCCTACGTCCAAGCATTGAAAATGTGGACAAAAGCCCGAACAAGCCGAAAATATGATCGCCGTGTATGTGGGAAATGAAAATATTCCTTAGTCTTCCGAAAGACAAGGAATATTCGCGCATTCTAATCTGCGTACCTTCGCCGCAGTCAATAAGATATGGTGTCCCGTTGTACAATACAGCCTGTGCCGAAGTCATTCTTTTTACTGTCGGCAAAGCAGAACTGCTTCCAAGTACCCTGACGGAAAAGGACATTACTCAATTGCAGTTTTTTCTTCTTCAACCACTTCTGCTTCAGCATCTACAGTCTCAGCAACATCATTCCTGCCCTCGGTGAGAATATTCTCGTTGAACAGTTTTATGACCTTGCGCACCATGAACGACTCGAACAAGAACAGCAATCCGAGCAGTATCATTATCACGCCGAGTACAGTCGCCATAAGTTTATTTGCAAATTCTTGATTAGCAATAAACATGTAGCCAATTATGCCTACAGCAATAATCACCACCAACGATGCTATCAAATAAATCCATGACTGGACGGAGTTCTTTTCGCGATAAACCAATGTTAAGATGAGCATTGCCACTGCCGAAAGAAGGATTACCGCACCAATTATAACAGCAAAAATCCTTGTCAAAGGTTCGGCAAAACATATCAGGAGGATACCGCCAATGAGTGCAAAGGAAAACATTGCAAGCATAACTGCAAATTCAAGCTTTGAACCAGTGTTCCTTTTAATAATCCTCATAACGAGCATAAACAAACTCATCAAAGCTATTGCGCCGCCTGCTATCTGTATCACAAGCGGGAAGAAACTTTCAGCGCATACTATTGCAAAAACGCCAATAATAGCAAGCACAACGCCACTAATCACCATTGAATTAGCTACAAACAAAGACTTTTTCATCTTAACAAATTAAAATTTCACAAATTACATTCAACGAAAAAAGCCCCAAAGACATTCATCTCGGAGCTAAATATTTTTACCATGCGGCAATGATTAGAATCTTTTTTCTTTGATTCTTGCCTTCTTACCAGTAAGTTCACGCAGGTAGTAAATCTTTGCCCTACGAACCCTACCGTACTTGTTAACATCAATCGAGTCGATGAATGGAGATGCGAATGGGAAAACTCTTTCTACACCGAAAGTACCCGACATCTTACGTACTGTGAAAGTAGCTGTACGTCCAGTTCCATTAAGCTGTATCACTACGCCTCTGAACTGCTGAATTCTTTCCTTATTACCTTCCTTAATCTTATAACTTACAGTAATAGTATCACCTGCCTTGAACTTTGGGAACTCTCTTACCTGTTCCAAATTCTGTTCAACAATATTCATTAAATTCATCACGAAAACTTTTTAATATTCCTAAAAATTTTGGACTGCAATATTAGTGCTTTTTTTTCAATTACAGCATTTTTTTGTCGGCTTTTTTAAAATTTGTTACTAACAGCCAAATGTTAGGCATAACACTTTGATGTTCAAAACAGTTACCAATCTACCTCATAAATTTTATTATCAAAATTTCGCACAATATGAAAAGCAAAGCCAGCAAAACGAAGTACTTCCAGAGAGATTTTCCTTCGGAAATCTCCTTAAAGTCCGACAAAGTTCGCTCCATACTGTCGAACCTAAATATCGAAGCGCGACCTGAAAATTCTTGCGTGTTCATATCCTCAAGTTCTTCCTCAGAAAGGTAGTCCTGCATCGATTCATTACGGCTGTAGTTGATTGCAAGATACGACACCGTATCGCTGTTTGCACAAAGTCCGTAAACTCCAGCCTCCTTTGTTGTTCCGGGCATAAACACGTTTAGCACACCAGAATTGTAGCGCACATCAACAAGCGAAGTTTCGCCCTTGTGGTCATATATAGTATAGGTATTGCCAATTTCGTAGTTTTCCATCCTTGTCGGCACAACAGTCTCGGTATTGATGGTTGCGTAAAGAGAAATCACAAGCTGGCTATTCATTGCCATGTTGTAAAGAGCCGGCGAAAACACCACACTTTTGGCAAAATCGGCATTCACCTTGTCAATTGGAGCTGTAAACACATACAACTTTCCATTTCCATAGTCGCCAGCCACAAGCACTGGATTGGAATTTTCAAGAGTCAGCACAGGCGAAAAAGATGCCTTTGAAAACAAAGTCATTTTGTGCGTAAGCTCCATATTTGGCAAACTGCCCTGCTTTTCCTCCTTTGCAAAGACATTTCTAAAAAGGCTGCTCTGGTAGTCAATGCCGTACAACTTGACATTGGACACCGATGTCCCGTCAAGCTTGCCTAGTGCAAACAAATCGAGGAAGCTGTTGAGCGAAGCATAGTTGACAGTGCTGCCAGGTATCAAACAAACAGAACCTCCACCATTCACAAAGGTTTTGAGCCTATCGGCCAATCCCGACGAAATTTCCGACACCGAATTCAGCACTACAAGGTCGTAGTCGTTGACATTCACATCCGACTCGTGCCCCAGCTTCACCTGAGAGAAACGGAAATTAGCCTCGTCATTGCCAAACAACGCCACAAGGTAGCGGCTTTCATCGCCTGCATTTATCGCCAAAATCTTCGTATTGTCGGATATTGCATAACTGAAATACAGAATGTTATCATAAACAATCGGGTAATCGGAAATTTCAAGCCGCGCAGCAACATTGCCAGCCGTTGTATTCTGATAGTCAACATCAACATCCACCGACTCGCCTGCCTCGACATTGAAACTTGTCATCGCCTTGAGCGAATCATTAATGTAAAGCTGCAAAGGTATGTCGTAGAAGCCTTCGCTCGACTTGTTGGCAATCCTCACCGTTAGACGCTCGTTCTGCCCCACCCTATGCACAGGGCTATCAAACCAGCAAGTATCAACATAAAGATTGTTAACCTTCATTGGATTAAGCGAAAGCATCACAAAGTTCACATTGCTGTCAAGTTCAGTCTCCAAGCCTTCGAACATATATTTCTGCATGTCTGAAATCATATACAGCGATGCACTTTCGCCGTTACGCGCATAAACATTAGCCTTAGCAATCAAATCGTTAACCTTCAACGAATTGGCGCTTATTGAACAATCGTCTATGCTTGTTATAACCTGATCGCGATTAAGCGTTGCGCGGTAGTCGGAATTGCAGTCGTTTGACATAAACACATAGTTCATTGACGGAGAAGCCGAGTACACCAAATCCTTTGCAATCTGCTTGGCTTGGTCGAACACTTTGCCTTTTGCTGCATCGGCGTCCATGCTGAACGAATTGTCGATGTATATTATTGATAAGTCTGATGGCTGGTCGTTTGCCTTTTCGTTGTTTGGAATGAATGGTCCTGCAAATACGAACACTAGCATCGCAATCGTAAGCATTCGGGCGATAAGGATGAGGATTTGTTTCAGTTTCGTCTTTGTACGAGTTTCTTTCTTTATGTCCTCGATGAATGAAGTGTTGCTAAAATATACAACTTTTGGCTTGCGGAAGTTTATCAGGTGGATTATCACGGGGATAGCCATCGCAAACAACGCCCAGAGGAAAGATGGATTAAGGAATGACATTTACGATTTTAGATTTTAGATTGACGATTTTTTTCGCCGACTGAGCTTGTCGAAGCCAAGAAATTACGGCAACCTTCACTTCGACAGGCTCAGTGTGCGGCTATTTTCTTATTAACAATTTTTCGATTCCGCAACTATCGTTGAATGTGCTGATGTCAACGCCGCCTTCAATGCCGTCGATGTGCCCGACATAGGAATCGGTCTGCCACAGTGTGTATTTGCTTGTGCTTGGAATGGTTGGATTTGACATCCAGAACATATAATCAGAAAAGTCCTTTTTCAACCTTTTGTGATAAACGCCTACGGAACAGCAAATTACAGGTCTCACACCGCAATAATCCTCCACCTTGTCCAAGAACGACTTCAATGCTGCCGAAAACTCTTCTTTTGACGAACGCTTGAATTCACATTCTGCATAAACTGCCGGTATAAGGTCTTGGTCGTCAACCTTTACGGTCTTCTTGAAATTCTTGAACTGGTCTTCGGGAGTGGATGTCATACGGAAATAGTGTGCTGCACCTACTTTTATCCCCGCCTTCCGTGCCGCCTTCAGCGACTTCTTGTATTTTGAATCTTGTACAGAAGCGCCATCGGTTGCCTTCAGATACACAAACTGCACCTGCGAATCCTGCGCTACTTTGTTCCAGTCGTTGACCTTGTTTTCGTGCGACAACACAATGCCATCGTAAACTGTCGAGTCGCCCATATAGTTCGGTTCTTCCTGCCTAATTTCGGCATACGACTTTGTTGTGGAAACACCACTATCCGACGAGCCTCCGCACGACACGCCCAGAACAGCAAGGCACAATGCCATAAATATCAGTACGTTCTTCATCACTACAATTTTTGCGCAAAGATAAAGCAAAGATATGGATTTGGCAAAGATGTAAACTATCTATTTCAAATATCGGTTCACACTAAATTTCAATCTATCTTTTTTATGGCATTCCCCTTTTGTTTGCTAAAAAATCAATACCTTTGCGCAACATTAATAAAAAGTAAAACGACATGGATTTTGATTTAATAGTATTGGGCAGCGGTCCTGGCGGATATGTAGCTGCCATAAGGGCATCACAGCTTGGAATGAAAGTAGCAGTTGTTGAACGCGCACAGCTCGGTGGCATTTGCCTCAACTGGGGTTGCATACCAACCAAAGCCTTGCTTAAGTCGGCACAGGTTTACAACTACATGAAACACTCCGAAAACTACGGCATCGAACTGGAAGGAACGGCAAAACCAAACTTTGAAAAGGTTATCGCTCGTAGCCGCGAAGTTGCCGCTGGAATGAGCAAGGGCATCGAATTCCTTTTCAAGAAAAACAACATCACTGTCATCAACGGAACAGGAAAGCTTGTTGAAGCTCACAAACTTGCTGTAACAAAGGAAGATGGAAGTGTTGAAAATCTTACCGCCAACCATATAATCCTTGCAACAGGCGCACGTTCGAAGGTTATGCCTAACATTCCGCAGGACGGTGTAAACATCATCGGATACCGCGAGGCTCTCACCTTGCCGGCACTTCCCGAATCGATGGTTGTCGTTGGTTCCGGCGCTATAGGTTCTGAACTTGCATTTTTCTATCACTCAATGGGTTGCCAGGTAACAATTATTGAATTCCTTCCTGAAATAGTTCCGCTTGAGGACGAAGAAGTTTTAAAGCAACTTGCACGCTCGTTCAAGAAGATGGGCATAAAGGTTATGACTGACACAGCAGTACAAAGCGTTGAAATAAAGGATGGCAAGTGCTTGGTTAAATACACCGACAAGAAGGGCGAAAATTCAATCGAATGCG
>JAGCNN010000005.1 GCA_017645925.1 Bacteroidales bacterium | reverse complement strand
CTCCGTGCAGTACACTCCACCGACGGTATGACCGCCGACTGGGTTCACCTGCCATACGAGTTCCTTGCAAAGATTTCAAACAAGATAATAAACAAGGTGAAAGGCGTAAACAGAGTTGTGTATGACATCAGCTCGAAGCCTCCGGCCACGATAGAATGGGAGTAGAAACGAAGAAATCCCATTGACGAGGTTTTTCAACGGTAAGAGTTCAAAACACACTGAATAACAAAGATTTATAACTACAAGATTATGCCTGCTAAACAAAACGAAAACATATCATACGCAGCCGCGCTCGAAGAGCTGGAAAAAATTCTTGCCGACATGGAAAGCAACGAACTTGACCTCGACACCTTGAGCGAAAAGGTGAAACGTGCAGCCTTCCTGACAAAACTGTGCAAGACAAAACTGAGAAGCACAACCGAAGAAATTGACAAGATACTCGAGGATTGGCAGAAGGAATGATTTGTAAGATTCGAAGATTTGATGATTTGAAAATTTGATGATTTGACGATTTGAATGGCTGGACGATTTAAAATATTACTACGGGCAATTTGCCTGACGGTGGCGATAGCATTGGCAACCATCGCATCGGCTCAGCACGTTCGTCCTTCCACAACTGTAATCGACAAGGAAAAATATGCTGGACCAACAAAGTGGTCGTGCATCGACAAGCACTACGGATACTATTTTATCAGTTATTTGATGCCTATTCCTATTGAAAAGAATAACAAGGAAATAGAAGGCAGGTCTGGCAAGTTCCGCGCAGGATATATGTACCGCTACAAGGTTGCAAAGCCTTTTGACATTGGCGTTCAACTCAACTATTTGCGCCAGAGTACTGGAATAGATTACGATCCGATAGGAATTGCATTGGCCGAAATCAAGAAACATAAATTTTCAAAAATTGAACATTCCATTGAATGTGGCGCTTTTATGCGTTTCAACTTCGGCAAAAGCGACTTCCGTCACCTTGGATGGCATATAGACTTAGGTGCAAACTACAGTTACGACTTTGCAAGCATAAACAAGAATGTAAACATATACAACGACAATGACTCGCACCGCAAATACAATGACAAAATCCGCGACAAGCATGCATCATATCGACACGACTACGAAATTTTCATGCGTATAGGCTGGAACTATATTGCACTAACTTGCGAATATAGTCCTGTAAACTGGAATTTCAAAGGATACCAACGTTCTCCGCTGATGCTAGGACTACAAATAAATATGTACACAAGATAAGACTATGCGTAAATTATTCATCATATTAGCATTAACAGCAATTTCAGCCGCTTCGTTCGGACAGATAAGAATTGCCCTTGGCAAATACAGCGGTGGCGGTGACTGGTATGCAAACCCCACATCGTTGCCAAACCTCATCAAGTTCTGCAACGAAAACCTTGGCACCAACATAGACCCCGAGCCTGCAACCGTGGAATTCGGCAGTGCCGACCTGTTCAACTATCCATTTGTGCACATTACAGGACATGGAAACATCATCCTCAGCGACTTTGAAGTTGAAAATCTGCGCAACTACCTAGTTGGTGGCGGATTCCTGCACATCGATGATAACTACGGTCTTGATGCCTACATTCGGGAGCAGATGAAAAAGGTTTTCCCCGACCTTGAATTTGTGGAACTACCTTACACTCATGAGATTTATCATCAGAAATATGACTTTCCGAACGGATTGCCCAAAGTCCACGAGCACGACAACAAGCCGCCACAAGGATTCGGTATAATTTACCAGGGACGGCTGGTTGTATTCTACAGCTATGAATGTGACCTCGGCGACGGCTGGGAATCGCAGTCGGTTCACCACGACTCGGAGGAAATTCGTACAAAAGCCCTGAAAATGGGAGCCAATATAATTAACTATGTGTTTGAAAATTAAAAATTTACAACTATGAAGAAATTAATAGTCATTATCGCATTATTGTCGGCAGCAATATGCTGCAATGCACAGGAATACAACAAGAACACTGTAAAAAACATTACAAACAGCTTCATCGCAACGCTTATGAGTGGCGATTTGCAGGGCACGTTGGAATTTTTTGAACCAAACTATGTTGCCGACCAGCATGATAATTTCCTTGAAGGACGCACAGAACAATTTGTCGCAGAATTTTTGGCAGGAAGCTACAAGAAGGGTTTCTATTTTATTACCCCAGAACTCAACAGAATCAAGTCGATGAAGGTAAAGAAAACTTGTTGCGACCTTAATAAAAACGAGATTTATGCCAATGTTGAGATTCTTATGGACTACGGCGTAAAATACACCGTTAAGCTTGAAATGGTCATTACCGAAAATGGTGACATGTGCTTTATTGGAGCTGTAGGGTAGGATTATTACCGAATCTTGATTGAAATTTGCTGGTTCAAGCTAGAGGTTTTAGTTCCCAGATTTTGGGAATGAATTTTTTATCGTTCCCTTTCTATTTCAACGCCGACCTTGCCAATTTTTCCGCCCATAGGTGGATTTAACTTTGAAATCATGACTTTTGCTTTTTGCAGTTGCGCAAATCGTGTGAATACGGTGTCTAGTATGTTTGATGCGACATTTTCCAGCAGATTGGATTTTGTATTTTTCATTATGTCGCTTACAATTGCATATACCACCTGATAGTTGAGTGCATCGTCAAGATTGTCGGTTTTTTCGGCTTTGCTGGTGTCTGTCCATAGGTATATGTTGACAGAAAATCTTGTTCCAGCGTATTTTTCCTCGTCGTAGTGCCCATGGGTAGCAAAGAATTCCATGTCCTCGATAAAGACGAGATTTGCCCTGTTTGTTTCCATTTTTTTAGTATTCGAGCTTAATGTTGTCAACCCAGATGGTATTGCCTACGGTTCCTGAGAAGGCTTCCTGGCACGATGCGCTTATTGACATGATTGCATGTGTAACTGGTGTGTTTTCATCGCCCCATTCGACTTCGTTTATCATTACATTTTTGCCCTTGCTGTTTATCGTGTAGTATTTTTTACGAAGGTCCATGTATGGTTTGTATGCTGGAGAATTTTTAGCATTGCCGTATATGACTTCGATTCTGAATCCGTTTACCCAGTCGCTTGTCGGCTTGGTTACGTGATATATTGCTGTACCTACTCGTTTTGCATATACGTTTCCTTCGCTGTCTTCCCAACGGTTTTGCAGTATAAGCATGATTTCCTGCTCGTCGTTTCCTGCCTTCGATGAGGATGACATTGGTTTGCAGGTGGTTATTGTTCCCTTGTTTGGCATTGCCGACTTGTAGTCGAGAATAAGGGCCTTGGGCTTCTTGTCGAAAGTAACGCCCCATTTCATTTTGCTGTATGGGTTGTTGGCACCATCAATAGGTTCGTGGGCTTTGCCCCAATATATTGTTCCCGAAATAAGGAGTTTTATGTTTATTATGCCTATCACTTTGCATTCTGCATATTCGGTAGTCAGCTTTGCGCAGTAGCCATTTCCACGTTTCTCGGGATATACGGTATTGCTGGTCTTGGTTATGCCTGCAACTTTTGCGTAGGTATTGGAAGTTGCCCATATAGACTTGATGTTCAATGCTTTGTTTTCACGAATGGTATCGCGTGGACCTATTGCGTATATGCGTTTTGTATTGCCGCCTATTATTTGAGACTCTTCGATGTCCCTTACAACCCAGTTTTCAAAGTCTCCGTATTGTACTTTCTTGTAAGTCTGTGAATTGGCTGCAAACGAAATTGCCAACACCAATAAGAGCAATGTATATTTGTTAGTAATCTTCATATTTGTATCTTGTTTGTGAATTTGTCTTACGAACGGTATTTAATCCATAATCTAGTTACTGTTCTTTTTGGCAATGCATTTATGAAAGGTGCCCATAATGTGTTTAAGAATCCTGGAGTTTTGCACCTGCGCTTGCGGAACATTGCTTTTAGCGCTTTGTTTACAAGCTGTTGCGGCGAATATGCTAAGCGAAGGCTCAAAGCCAACTTCATCATTCCTTCGTATTTGGGATTGAGGTTGTATAGCGGGGTGTTCACTGCGCCTGGGCAAACAACGGTTGTGTGTACATTGTAGGGCCTCATTTCGAAGTAGAGCGATTTCATAAAACTTTTCAGGTAGGCTTTGGTTGCCGAGTACATTGTAATTCCCGGTGCGTACATTTGGGCTGTAATCGACGACACTGTAAGTATATAGCCGTAACCTCTTTTTTTCATTTCCTCGCCAAACAATACGCAGAGCTGGGTGGGCGTGTATATATGCAAGCGCAACATCACGTTTGCTCTGTCAATTGTTGCATTGTTCAATTCCTTGAAGAAAAATATGCCTGCATTATTAATAAGTATGTCTATCTGGATGTTGTTGGTCTGGCAGAAATCGAAAAGTTCCTTTGCTACATCCGGATGCGCCAGATCCTGATATTTTGCAGTAACTTTTACATGGTATTCGTTCTGAATTTTTTCAGCAACGTCAAACAACTTTTCTTCCTCATTGCTTACAATCAAAAGGTTGCATCCCGACATAGCAAGCTGTTTTGCGTATTCAAGTCCCATTCCCGAACTTGCTCCTGTAATCAGTGCTGTGCTGTCATTCCTGATGTACTTATTGAAAGTTTTCATTTCTAATTATAAGCATTTCGTTTTTAAGTCCCATGCTAACACATTGCTTTACAATTTGTTGCAATAGTGTAAGCACTTCGTTTTGTCCAAAAAGAACGCGCAAAGTTAACACTTTTATTTGTATTTGAGTTTTCGCTATGCAGTTTCTTCGTGAATCTTGAACTAGCTTGATTCACGTTTCCACTTTAAAATAAGTAAGTCAACCCCACCATAGCATTGAATCCCTGTGCGCGGTAGTTGTTCCAGATGTAGTAGCGCTGGCAGGCAATGTTGTTGAGATAAAGGAATGCGCTGAAATTGTCGTCGAACTTGTACTCGCCGAACAGATTAACATCAATCACAGCCTTCATCTTCTTGGCATACTGAACGCCTTCAACATATTCCTTTGCAAAGCACCTGTTCAGGAAATAGCCTTCCACACCGAACGAAATCTTGTTGGTAAGACGGTACGATGCCCTCAGGCTAACGTCCAAGTCGGGCATCTGCCACGGACGCGCATCAGCAATTTTGGGAGAATAAAGCACATTTGAGTCTCCCCATTTGATATAATAATAGTAGTGTGCCTTCAACATAATGTCAAGTCCTGGTGTAAGGTCGCGCATCGAAAGCTCGGCGTATGCACCAACGCGGTCAACATCCATATATTCCATTATGAACTTGTTGTGAAGAGGAATAGTGGTGTCGTTGACAAAGAACGCCATATAATCTATGTGCGAGTAGTTGGCATTTAAGTGAAGATAAATCTTGCTGCTTATGTTGGCTTTTACGCCCAAGTCAACCACGTGCTGATAGCGGGTATTATGATATGTAGGATAGCTGTTTATAAATGGATTCACTCTAGAAATAAATTCAAGGTTATTTTGTTCCAGATGTCCACCATAACTGATGTATGGAAGTATTGTATTGCTTACATTCAACTGTGCATAAACATCCGGGAACAAATACATACCTTTATTTCCATTTTCTATTAAATCAAAGCCCAAATGTGCACCAGCCCTAATATTCCACTTTTCATTTTCAAAACGGAAATATGGTTTTGCATCTAAGTACATGTCATTTTTTGATGATATTCTGGGAATTTCGCCCCAGATTGTGCCAACTGTAATATTTGTATTTGCGTATGCAGCCATCTTGTTGGCATTGAAAAGATAATCAAAGTCGAGTCCATAGCTGATATTCTTCACCGAACGACCTATATTTGCAATAACATCAATCTTATGCTGATAATCCTTTGTCTTGGTAAAGAAATACTGGTAGCCTAAGCCAAATTTGTAGTTCCAATGCTTCTTGCCAGTCTGCTGGGATTCTAACGCCATGTTTGCCCCAACCCTGTTGAAACGCTGCTTTTCGACATCATCGCTGGTAACAATATAATCAAAGGTATCCAAGTTGATTGTGTCGGGATTGCCGTAAACCTTCGGGTCGTAGCCGTAGTAGCTGATTCCGTTGGACGAGAAATAAACCTTGCCCGAAAGCACCGACTTTGCAAACAATTTCTTGCCAAATGCCTCGATGCGACTGTCATCATATCCCGAATAAATCTTCTGGTAAATCTTCTTGTTCAGGTTGTTCTTTATCTTGCCGAATGAAGAATGGTGGTGGGCAGCAATGCCTAACGAATAGTTTTTCTGGCGTTTTGAATTGATATACAGCTCGGCAAATGGCGAAATGTAGTTTCCGTATCCCACTTTCACAAAGCCAGTATTCAATGGTTTCAGCATTTCGCCCTTAACCGTTGCCGCAGAAATTTTTTGTGGGGTAAAGCTTGTGCGGTACATGGTGGGTGTTACCGAATACTCAAATTTCGGAACTGTCTTCACGGTGTCGGCAATCACAGGAAGGCTCTGTATTCTGCTTGCATCCTTCAGTACAGGCGAATAATCGTTGTAAATGACAACCGTCTGTTCCTCAAGCGTATTGTCCTCCTGAGCCATAAGGCTACATCCTAGCACAACAAATGCTATCAGCAAGGTCAAATATTTCATATCGTTAGTTTTTCGCTTCATTTCAATCAGTTTATTCGTTCTCATTTTGTTTCGGTTCATCCTTCAACTCAATTTCTTGAGTCTTGTTTTCATCTGGAAGAACATCATCTGGAAGTTCTATATCAAAATCCTCGTCAGGGAAAAGTCCGCCATCTGATTCGTCCTCAACAAGATTTATCTTCAGTTTCAGCATTTCATCTTCCTGGCGTGCAGTTTCTTCTGCCTCAAATATTGCAGTAAGTTTCTCCTGCGCCTCGTCCTTTATGCCGTCCGATTCGTTGTCGTAGTTGCTAAGTACCGACTGTAGCGTATGCTTTGCCGAGAAAATGTCCTCCTCGTCGAAGTAAATCTGAGCCAGAAGTATGTAGCTCTTTGCCAGCCAGTAGGCGTGCGGGGTGCTCGACTGTGCAAAGTCGTAGATGATTTCCTCGGCTATGCTGTCGTTGCCGTTGTCGTAGTTTATCAAGGCGGTCATGAACTTGGATTCGGAACCTTCGTAGCTTATTACTTCTTCCGAAAGCTTTTCGTATAGAGGCAAAGCGCGTGCCTTGTTGTCCTTTGCCATGAATGCGGTTGCCATCTTGTACTGGGCTTCGCGTACATGTTCTATATTTGACCTGTCGTTGTCGATTACATCCTGAGCCGAGGTGATGACATTGTCGTAATTCTTGCCGTTGTATGCACAGCGCAGACGACCTAGGGCTGCAACGAGCTTGGTTGATTTGTTTTCGGCAATAGGGTAGAGCTTGTCATAATAATTATAGGAGTCGTTCCAGTTTTCCTTGTCAAAAAGCAACGATGCCGATTTCAAGGTGCTTTCTTCGGTATAACTGTTGGCAGGTGCATCGGCAACAACGCGGTAGCTCTTCAAAGCATCGTCCTTTTCTTCAAAGTAGAAATGCAACTCTGCCTTGTAGTAGTTTGCCTCAATCATATACTTGCCCTTGGGGAACTCGTTGAGATACTTGGTTATGGACTTTAATGCATCGTTGTATTTCTTGTCGATGTAAAGTTTCTTTGCGGCAAGCCAGATGATTTCGTCCTGCTCGTCCTTGCTTATTTCCACGCCCGAACCTTCGCTGTTGGCGTATT
>JAGCNN010000061.1 GCA_017645925.1 Bacteroidales bacterium | reverse complement strand
GATTTCCCAGTAAGCGAACACTCAAATGGAACATCCTTTACCGCCTGATGATGCCGCGAATTTACACGCCATTGCTCAATATCAATGTATGGAATCTGCTTTTCCAATCCGCTGTCTTTTGGTGCTTTAGATTCAACTCGCCCAAATCTTCAATCAATTCCGCACCCATAAAATGGCAAACAATCTGCATCCCGCGGCATATACCGAAAATCGGAATATTTTTGCTTCTACATTCTTCGTAAACCAGCGAATCCAACTTGTCGCGCTCGGGAGCTATTCCCAAGTCGGGACCACCGCAGAAAAGTATTAAGGCGCACCTGTCCGCTTCGGCAGGAGAGGTAACAGTCTTGTAGTCAACGCCGTAATCAGACAGCCATTCCTCGTAATCCTTGTGCGATTTGCAGCCGTCAACAATACCTACCATTTTTGGATGATTATTCATATCGGTTGACAGTGCTGTTTCTTGCATCGGTTCTTGTGTTGATTCTTGCTCAGGTTGCTGTGCGCATGAAGATAGATTTATTGACATTGCAAACAACAGGTAACTGGCAATATGCCAAGCATTTACAATCAAGGTTTTGTTATTTAAAGATGATGCGAAAGCCATAAAGTTTTATTTGCCCAAATCAGTAATTATGTTTGAAAATGCAAATATATAAAATCTGCTTTTAATTATTTGTGGCTGCTAAAATTTAGGCAATGTGCATATTATTAGGTATTTACGCGGTGTTTAGCAAAGTAAGCCTATTGTTACTTGCTTTTCTTGCAGCCACGCTAAGCCTGCGAGTAATGATTTATTGGACATCACGGCTCTTTCATTTAACCGCCCCTTGAGCCTGTCGATGAGTAAGGTTAATGTACATTATATCATTTCGTCACATTGACTTTGACAAGCTCAGCCAGCGGATTTATTCAAATGCTAACTGTTTGTATCATAAGTAACAACATTGTTCAAATGAAAGAGCCATGCTGTCGTTGTGTAAAAAAATGCGACGCTGTCGCATAAATCTATAATAATTCCTATCTTCGCACCAATGATTCTAAATGGTCCAACATATAAGGCAATCTTGCATAACTGCTTGCAGCACAGGCGACAACTTGCAGTTTTGATAGACCCCGACAAGCAGTCGGTGAGCGAAACTGCGGCGTTTGCACGCAAAATTGAGGTTTCGAGTGCCGATTATGTGTTTGTGGGTAGCAGCTATATGCTCGGAAACCTCGACAAATGCATTGAAGCCATCAAGGACAACACCCAGAAGCCAGTTATAATTTTCCCAGGACACGCAAGCCACATTTCCGAAAAGGCTGACGCCATTCTTCTGCTCTCGCTTATTTCGGGACGAAATCCGGAATTCCTCATTGGAAACCATGTGGTTGCAGCGGCTTCACTTATGCAGATGGACATCGAGGTCATAAGTACTGGTTACATTCTTGTCGATGGTGGCAGAACGACTTCGGTGGAATATGTAAGCAATACGCGGCCAATTCCTGCCGACAAGCCCGAACTTGCAGTTGCAACTGCCGTGGCTGGCGAAATGCTGGGCCTTTCGATGACTTACTTGGAAGCTGGCAGCGGTGCGTTGAATCCAGTGCCCGACAAGATGGTGGCGGCGGTGCGCAAAACGACAAAAACTCCGCTGATTGTCGGTGGCGGACTTAGGAATATTGAAACTATAAATCAAAAATACGAAGCGGGAGCCGATATTGTAGTCGTCGGCAACGCATTCGAAAACAAAGAATTACAGATAAATCAATTTTAAGATGACAGCACAGGAAGATGTAAAGAAATTTGGCTTCGTAAAACAGCCAATCGACAGCAATATCGACTTGAAATCGGAGATTCTCCGCATGAAAAAGGAAAAGAATGCCGTAATTCTTGGGCATTTCTACATAAATTCCGAATTGCAGGACAT
>JAGCNN010000060.1 GCA_017645925.1 Bacteroidales bacterium | reverse complement strand
TTGTTTGTAGAGACGTTGCGCGCAACATCTCTACAGATTCCCCAATGTTCAATGTTGTCCAAGTTGTCAAGGTTGTCTTTTTTATTATGAAGACAACAAAGACAACAAATGACAATTTTTTTTATTTCAGGAATGGTGTTGTTTTGTTTGTAGAGACGTTGCGCGCAACATCTCTACGGATTCCCCAATGTTCAATGTTGTCCAAGTTGTCAAGGTTGTCTTTTGTTTTATGGTTTGTGATTATTCATTCGTAGTGTCGTTGCGCGCAACGACCTTTTCCTATTTTCCTATTTATTCGTAGTATTCGAAAGCATCAATAATATCAAGGTAAGCGCCATCGAAACCTGCATTGATTATGCGTGAAAGATATGAGTCGTTGTTGCCGTAAATGATTGACTGCCATTCGGGATACCAGTAGCGAACCTTGTAGTTGCCTTTCCATTTCGGGTTTTCCTTGTCGAGCCATGCTGGATTTCCTCGTTTCCACGATTTGTCCCAATAGTAGCGGTAGTCTTCCGCTTCTCCTATCGACATATACGCCACTACGATTCGCTTTCCTCCATTGTTTTTATTGCGAAGTTGGGCTATTTCGTCGGGACTGAATTCTGTACCATCAAAAAACAAATCTATTATTATCATGTCGTAGTTGGTCGCACATATTGCATCAATAAATTGTTGCTTGCTCGCAAAGCCTTCAGGGTTGATGAGGTAGAGAAAATTCTTGACATCCTTTAGGTCCTGTATCGTTTCGGAATTTTCGTTTTGTATTGCCGTTGCCGGAACTACATCAAGTTCGCGGCTTGTTGCTTGGAAGGAGACGAATCCGTTTGAAAGGTTCTGTTGCTTCGACTTCTCAATGTTTTCTGGCGAGGAACAATAGTCGGTTGTGAGAATAACTTTATCTTCGCTTTTTATCCTTGAAAGATAGGATTTTAGATATTCGGAAACCTTTTCTGTTGTTGGCTTGTCGTCTCTGGAGTAGCCAAAAAATAAATCTTCCTGTCCTTGCCCATCGATTGCAGCAATGTATTCGGCTGCGAGTTTGCCATTGGAATTGTCGGTCATGCTGCTGATTTCTACTCCGTTTTGCACGATTATGGCGAAATCGGAACGTTGCATTTTGGCATTCTTGCTTATTGCAACAACAAAATCACGCATTTCCTGTCTGTAGTCTATGTTTGTTTCCTTGCTGCACGATGAGGTCAATGCTGTGATTGCCAGTATGATGGCTATGCGAAGAATATTCTTCATAGCTTATCTTATTCCAGCTTTCCTGAGGGCATCGTGGTAGCGACGGGCATTTGCTTCGTGCTGTGCATTTGTAGTTGCAAAGTTATGGTAGCCAGAGAAATCCTCCTTTGCACAGAAAAACATATAGTTGTGGTGCTCGTAGTTGAGTACTGCGTCTATTGATTTTGTTGATGGAATGCAAATAGGTCCTGGTGGCAGACCTTTATATTTATAGGTGTTGTATGGTGAATTGATTTCAAGGTGCTTGTTGAGAATCCGCTTAATGGAAAAGTCTCCGGCAGCAAACACAACCGTAGGGTCGGCCTGAAGTAGCCAGTCTTTTTTTAGACGATTTATGTAAACTCCTGCTATTCTTGCTTTTTCGTCGTTTTTTTGAGTCTCGCTTTCCACGATTGATGCCAAAGTTGAGACTTGCGACTGCGAAAGTCCGAGGGCGTTTGCTTTTGCTTTTCGGTCATCGTTCCAGAATTTCTTGTACTCGTCAGCCATGCGCTGTACAAATTCGTCTGCCGAGGTGTTCCACCAGAACTCGTATGTGTTGGGTATGAACATTGAACAGAATGTACGGCTGTTGAATCCATATTTTTCGGCAGTAGCATTGTCTTTCAGTACTTTGGCAATCTCGGCGGAATCGGCTTCAATATTCGTGCAAACCTTTCCTGCAAGAATGTCAAGGCTGCGTACACTTATAAATGTAACGTTTACGGGTGTTTGTCTTCCGCTGCGGAGCATATTTACTAGTTCATTGTTCGACATGCCGTTTTCTAGTTTGTACTTCCCTGGCAGAACTTTTTCTCCATATTTCTTGTACTCAGCGACTTTTGCAAATGATTCCATGTCGTTCACCTTGCCAGAGCTGCGAAGAATCTCCATTACATTGTCGAAATTCGAGCCTGTGGGAATATAAATATAGGTTTCGTTTTCGGCAGTAACATTTGGCGAGTAGGCGTAGTTGTAGGCCTTGTATGCGATGAAAAGTCCAGCGATTAGTATTGCAAATATCAGCAATAGCGGAATTATAATTTTTTTCTTTTTTGCCATGTCGTTTTGTATTAGATGATTATTGCTTCGGGATTGAGTTCGACTCCAAATTTGTCGGAGACTTTTTCCCTTACGATTTCCGAAAGTTCTAGGACGTCGTTTCCAGTGGCATTACCTGTGTTTATCAGTATTAGAGCCTGATTCTTGTGCACGGCGGCTCCATTATGCTGGAATCCTTTCAGTCCGCATTGGTCTATTAGCCAGCCAGCTGCAAGCTTATAGTCATTTCCTGCCGTGAAGTATTTTATGTCGGGGAACTTGGTTTTCAGTGTGTTGAATGTTTCTGCATTTACGACAGGATTTTTAAAGAAGCTGCCAGCGCTGCCTGTTTCCGAAACTTCCGGAAGTTTTTTGCGGCGGATGGCTATAATGGCATTTCTGATGTCGGCTGGGCTTGGGTTGGATATGCTGTTTTCGGTCAGATAGTTTTCCACATCGGCATACGTGCGGTTGATATTGGGACTTTTGCTTAGCTTGTAAACAACAGAAAGTATTATCGCCTTGCCTTTCAGCAGATGCTTGAAAATGCTTTCGCGGTAGCCGAAGCAGCAGGCCTCGTTGCTCATGTACTG
The DNA here is from genome assembly GCA_017645925.1 of Bacteroidales bacterium. Taxonomy (GTDB): domain Bacteria; phylum Bacteroidota; class Bacteroidia; order Bacteroidales; family ML635J-15; genus Bact-19. Next base: position 8,186 of record JAGCNN010000060.1, on the reverse strand, counting down.
TATGTCGCCCGAATCGAGATGCAGAAATTTTACGCGATGTATAAATTGCCTTGCCTCGGCTCCGTATGCGCCTATGTTCTGTACAGCACTTGCACCGACTGTTCCCGGTATATACGACAGATTTTCGAGTCCGTAGGCTTTGTTTGCAATGCTCCAGTCAACAAATTCGTCCCATATTTCGCCGGCTTGTGCTTCAACGAATATGTTGTCGCCATTTTCGTAAACTATGTTTTTGCCTTTTGTCGCAGGGTGAATTATTGTACCTTCGAAATCCTTGGTAAACAAAATGTTACTTCCTCCTCCGAGAATGAAAAACTTGAAATCTTTGTCGTTGCGGTGCAGACGGATAAAGTCGAAAAGTTCTGCATCCTTGTCGTATTCAAAGAAAGTGTTGCACTTTGCGTTTATGCCGAAAGTGTTGTATTTCTGAAGACAATAGTCTTGTTCTAGTTTCATCGAATTTATTTTTTTTGCAAAAATAACAATGAAATCGTTTACGACCTCTATTTCGTTCAAAATTTGTATATGATTGCGCTTGCAAAAATATTTAGTAATTTTGGCGTAAATTTTTTGATGCAGTGAAACGTATTTTCGTATCGGTAACCAACGACATGACCAATGACCAGCGAGTGAATCGTATTTGCAACTCGTTGTGCGACATGGGTTTCGATGTGGTCGTGCTTTGCCGCCGATTGAAATCTTCCGCCGAGTTGGATAGGCGGAAATACAAGGTAAAACGGTTCCGTTTGCTGATAAACAAGGGTTTCCTGTTTTATGCCTGCTTTAACATGAGGCTGTTTTTCTATCTGCTTTTCCATAGTTGCGATGCGCTTCTTGCAAACGACCTTGATACATTGTTAGGAAATGCATTGATTTCCAAGTTGAAAGGAAAGAAACTCTACTACGACACCCACGAATTATTTACTGAAGTGCCCGAACTTTTGGATTCGCCTTTCAAGAAAAAAGTGTGGTTGTGGATTGAACGGAAGTGCATCCGTCGTCCTGTTGCTACATATACCGTATGCGATTCAATAGCAAGATATTACAATGAAAAGTACGGGCTTGACATGAAAGTTGTTCGCAATTTGCCGACCTCAAAGGAGATGCAGCCATACGGAAGCCGTGAAAATATTCTTTTGTATCAAGGTGCGCTGAATATGGGGCGCGGAATAGAACTGCTGATTGAAATGATGAAGCATTTTCCTGATTATAAGCTGTATGTAGCAGGAAAAGGTTATATGGACACTACTTTGAAAAGAATTACAGCCGACCTGAATTTGCAGGATAGGGTTGTTTTTACAGGCAATCTTCGGTTCGATGAACTTCATGCACTTACATCGCGGGCAAAAATAGGCTTTTCGGTGGAGCAGGGCGAGAGCCTAAACTATAAGTATGCTCTTCCGAACAAGATTTTCGATTACATTCAGGCGGGAACGCCAGTTGTCTGCTCCGATTTCCCAGAAATGCGAGCCGTGGTGGAGAAATATTCTGTAGGACAAGTTTTTGCAGCCCACGATGCCGAAAGTCTTGCTGAGTTGGTTAAGCCTATGCTCGCAAATGCCGATAAGTTGTCTGAATATCACAAGAATTGTGTTGCAGCATCGAAAGTTTTGAATTGGGAAAACGAACAGAAAATTTTGGTTGAGATATATGCTGAGAAATAGTTTTGCGGTAAGAAGGTTGGTCGTGTCGCTTATGGCAGTTTTCGTATGCGGATTTGCATTGGCGCAGACAGCAGAGTCCGATTTTGACAAGGCGGAGAAGTTTTATTCCGAACAGAATTTCAAGAAAGCGGTTGCCTTGTACCGAAAGTCGGCTGACGAAGGCAATGTTTCTGCCATGTTTGCGCTTGCCAATTGTTATTATTACGGTCAGGGAGTTGAACGAGATGTGCATGCGGCTGTGGAAATGTGGCTCAGTTGTGCCGAAAAAGGTCATGCCGAGGCGCAGAATAGGGTTGGAGCTTGCTATTACGAAGGCGAAGTTGTGGAAAAAAATTACAATGAGGCTGCCAAATGGTGGCAACTATCTGCCAATCAGGGTAATATGTCAGCTCAGTACGATTTGGGAATTTGCTACTACAATGGTCATGGCGTTGAGCGCAACTTTGATAAGGCTATGGAACTGTGGCGTAAGTCGGCAGCCCAGGGAAATGCTGATGCCATTGGGATGTTGAAAATGTTTGAGGATTGAATCGGTGCCTTGACTTGTCATTTTTCCAAACCAATAAATTTTTAACTTTATTTGCCGCTAATAGGAAAATATAATGTATATTTGGCGCACTATTTTTAACATGGATATTCTATATATATGAAACGACTACTCGCAATAGCACTGATGGTTTTCTCAGTTCTGTTTATGCAGGCACAGAAAGCGTTGATTGACAAGGGAAATGAATTTTTCAACCAGTTCTCTTATGACTTGGCGAAGGACTATTACGAAAAGGCTTTGCCGAGCATTTCCGCAAAAGAAGATCTTGCAAAAGTTAACTATCAATTGGGTTTTTGCTATAAGCAACTTGGTAATACCGACAAGTCGGAAATGTATTTTAGGGTTGCTGTGAAAAATTATGTCAGGGGTGTTATCAAGCCCGACGTACTTCTTTTCTATGCTGATGCGCTTAGAATGAACGGAAAATATGATGATGCAATTGACTATTACAAGCAATATTTGAAATATGCACCTCAGGACCACCGTGCAAAGAGTGGTATGGAGTCGTGCAAGATTGTGCCGAGCTGGATTAGCCGTCCTACAAGATATAAGGTTACAAACGTGTCGAAGTTCAATACTGCACAGGCAGATTTCTCAATAGTTTGGGCTTCAAAGGATTATCGCACTGTTTATTTCACATCTTCTCGCGAAGGTTCGCAGGGTAGCCGCGACAACTACAAGTCGGGACAGAAATTTACCGATATATTTGAGGTAACTCAGGACAGAAAAGGAACTTGGTCGTCGCCAACTCCTATCGTAGGCGGTGTAAATACCGAAGACGATGAAGGTGCATCAACGGTTTCGCTCAAGGGTACCGACATGTACTTTACCCGTTGTAAGGCTGGTAAGAAAGTTGACGAACCTTGTAAGATATATCTCAGCACAAAGAAAGGTAATGCTTGGGGACAACCTTTGATGCTTGAAATCCCCGGATTCGAAGCTGCTGAAGTTGGTTATCCTGCATTGTCGCCCGATGACAAGACCTTGTTTTTCAGTGCTGAAGTAGAAGGTGGTTTCGGCGGACAGGACATCTATATGGCACAGAGGGTTGGTACAACAAACAAGTTCTCGAAGCCTATAAACCTTGGTCCGAAAATCAACACCCTCGGCGATGAGGTTTTCCCGACAGTACGCGAAGATGGTACTTTGTACTTTGCATCAGACGGACATCAGGGAATGGGCGGACTTGACATTTATAAGGCGGTAAAGAAGGGAAAGGACTTTACCGGTGTTGAAAACATGAAGTACCCGATAAACTCATCTTTTGATGATTTCGGAATAATTTTCAACGGCAAGGAAGAGTCGGGATATTTCTCATCCAACCGTAAGGGCGGAAAGGGAAGCGACGACATTTATTCGTTCATCCTGCCGCCACTTGTAATTACAATGAATGGTGCTATTTACGATACCACCAATATTGAAAGAAAAATTCCTCTCAAGGAGGCAAAAATCACAGTTTATGCTGATGGTGCTGTTGTAAAGGAACTTACATCGAATGAAAAGGGACAATTCACAATGCAGCTCCAGAAGGACAAGGTTTATGAAGTAAAGGGCGAAGTATCAAAGGATTATTTCTCAAATTCAATGCGTTTTTCTACCGCAAAGGTTGAATACGATACAGTTTACAATGTAATACTTAACCTCGGTAGAATTCCGCGTGTCATTGAGTTGCCTAACATTGAATACGCATACGACAAGGCCGACTTGAAGCCTGAATCAACAGTTTCTCTCGATGGTTTGGTAAAGACATTGAACGACAACCCGAACATTACAATCGAAATGCGTGCCCATACCGACTTCCGTGGCAACGACGACTACAACATGACACTTTCGCTTGCAAGAGCAAAATCTTGTGTTGACTATTTGATTTCAAAGGGAATAAAGCCAGACAGACTTACGGCAAAGGGATTTGGTGAAACCGAGCCTAAGACCGTTAACGCACAAATGGCAAAGCAATACACATTCTTGAAAGTCGGCGACGTGCTTACAGAAGACTATATCAACGCTATTTCCGATTTTGGTAAGAAGGAAATTTGCCACCAGCTTAATCGTCGTACTGAATTTAGCGTTGTTTCAACCGACTATGGTATTGAAGATGAAATCAAGAAGGCAGAAGAAGAAGCCGCAAAGAAAGGCAATGCTGTAATCCAGAATAACGACAGCGACGATTTCTAAAAATAGCAGAAACGGTAATACATATTTGTTTTGATGTACAACATTATATGAAATATGTTGTTTCTCACTTATAAGTGCTTACAGATATTGTATATGCTATTGAATAAAAACATGTAAATTCATAAAATGCTGTAATACATATAGGACTATCAATCAATTAGATGGTTAAAATACGAAAAGAGATATTCTGATTATGGATAAAAACGCAGGAACAGATGCAACTAATAACGAAGAACTAGCTAATGCTGTACAAGTGATAAAAGAGGCAATACTGCATAGCCAACAGCGTGCGCTTAAAGCCGTAAATCAAGAACAACTTCTTCTTTATTATTGCATAGGAAGATATATTTCTGCCAACACTCGAAATAAAAATTGGGGGAAAGGTTTTATTGATGCCATAAGTGAGCAATTACAAAAAGAATTGCCAGGTTTGAGGGGTTTTTCTGCTCCAAGTATGCGTAAAATGAGAACATTCTATGAAGAGTGGAGATGCCTTTCTGATAATTCGTTCGTTGAAACGAACAAATTGCTGCCCTATGAAAATAATTCGTTCGTTGGAACGAACAATTTACCGACACTACAGTTTACTATGGATGCTGATTTTCCAATTGCTGCTTTTATGAGCATAGGTTTTAGCCACCATTAAAAATATTAGCAGATATGGACGATAGACTTAAGAAACTGCTCCCTCCGATAGAAGAGTTGAAGAAATTACTGTAACTAATACATTATGGTAAAGTATCAATTTAAAGAAATATGCAAGTATTTTCTTTTCTTATTAGCAATATGTTATACACAAATATGCTTCGCCCAGCAATATCCTTTCCATGATACTACTCTCGATATTGAAACCCGCGTCAATGACCTTATCGGACGACTTACCCTTGACGAAAAACTTTCTCTTTTGGAACATCGGAATCCTGCTATTCCTCGTCTTGGACTAAAACCCTATAGTTGGTGGAATGAAGCTTTGCACGGCGTTGGGCGCAACGGAATTGCAACAGTTTGGCCAATGCCAATTGCTATGGCGGCGTCGTTTAATCCTGAAATGGTAGAGGACATTTTTGCTCAGACAGCCGTCGAAGCACATCAAAAATACAACCAGGCACAAGCCGAGGAAAAATACGATGACTATACTGGATTGACTTTTTTCACACCAAACATCAACATTTTCCGCGACCCGCGCTGGGGGCGTGGCATGGAAACCTACGGAGAAGACCCTTTCCTAACAGCAACGATGGGGCTTGCATGCGTAAACGGACTCCAGCATGGCGACAACGACAAGTCGGTGCTATCGGCTGCCGCTTGCCTGAAACATCTTGCCGTTCATAGCGGTCCCGAAGGCATACGCCACCAGTTTGATGCAAATGTTTCGCAGCGCGACCTCTGGACAACATATCTGCCTGCATTTGAATTCATAATCGGCAACAGCGACGTTAGGCAGGTAATGTGCGGCTACAACAGGCTAAACGGAACGCCATGCTGCACCAGCCGCGAGTTGCTTGTGGATATTTTGCGTAACAAGTGGCATTACGACGGTATAATCGTTACTGACTGCTGGGCATTGAACGACTGCTGGGAACGCGACACCGTGATTCCTCGCCACAAAACCCACGCCACAGCAGCACTCGCAGCCTCCGATGCTTTTGGCAGCGAAGTTGACCTTGAATGTGGAAGCGGTCTGCAAGCATTGAAAACTGCCGTAGATTCGGGGTATATTCCCGAAAGCAAGGTTGATGAACATTTGCGTAGAGTCCTAAAACTGCGAATGCAAGTAGCCGAGGCGCGAACCGAAATCCGTCATCATCCGCAAACTACACCTCATGATGCTGCAACCGAGACATTTGTGTTGCTAAAAAATGACGGTATCTTGCCAATTGTCGGCAAACGGATTTTCATTGCAGGACCGAATGCAAACGACACACTTATGCCATTGGGTAACTACAACGGCACACCACTTAACACTTCTACTATTTCTGAAGGATTGAGTCAACGCTTCACAGTGACAGAAACCGCTACCGATGCAGATATAATTGTCTATGCAGGCGGTTTAAATCCACAGCTCGAAGGCGAAGAACTTCCAATAGATATTCCCGGCTTCCACAAAGGCGACCGAACAAGGATAGAACTTCCCGAAAATCAAGTTGATGAAATAAGGCAACTGAAAAAACTTGGCAAACCGATAGTTCTGCTGCTATGTTCTGGTAGTGCAATCGCCCTTGAAGATATCATTGGTGAGACAAATGCCATAATGGTTTGCTGGTACGGCGGTGAGGATATGGGAAAGGCCGTTGCATCGGCATTGGCAGGCGATTGCGACAATTTTGGACGTCTGCCCGTAACTTTCTACAAATCGACTGCGCAACTTCCCGACTTCGACGATTACAATATGCAAGGTCGTACCTATAAATATATGCAAGAAAAACCATTGTTTCCGTTCGGGTACGGACTTTCATACTCCGATTTCAGATTGTCAGACATTAACTTTGACAATAGTAAAATGCGCATCACGGGAACTGTCAGCAGCATTGGCACGAAAGCAAAATGCAAGTCGGGAAAAGCAACTGTGCAGGTTTACATCAGTTATCCAAAAGACAAGAATGCGCCAAAGAAAACACTTGTTGGCTTGGCAAAGGTGGATGTTTCTGTAAACGGAGAAAGCGAGTTCAGTATAAATATCAACAAGTTCTGGCTCCGCAAATTCAATGAACACATTGGAGAAATGACTGAACCAGAAAATGGAGAGAAACTAATTCTGCAAGTTGGGTTCAGCAGCGATGATAAAGATTTAAAGGATATCCCATTCAAATACAAAAGATGATGAAAAAGACGATAATACTACTCAGCATAGTATTGGCAACTTTGGCGCTGAATGCACAACGCGACAGCCAGCCCGAAACCGACACTATAATCCTCAATCGCATTGAGCAGTGGCAGGATTTGAAATTCGGCTTTATGGCGCACTGGGGAATGTACTCGCAGTGGGGCGTGGTGGAATCGTGGAGCATTTGCAACGAGCCGTGGATAAACCGCAACGGAGCCGACTACTACGAATACAAGAAGGAATACCAAGCACTTAACAGAACGTTTAATCCAAAGCATTTCGATGCCAGCCAGTGGGCAAAAGCAGCAAAAGAAGCGGGTATGAAATATATGGTGTTCACCACCAAGCATCACGATGGTTTCTGCATGTTCGATAGCAAGCAGACCGACTACAGCGTTGCAGGTGCTGAATGTCCATACCATACCACTGCTCAACCTGACATCACAAAGGACATTGTTGATGCTTTCCGTGCAGAAGACATGTGGATAGGCCTATACTTCTCTAAACCCGACTGGCACAACGACGACTATTGGGCGCACGAGTGGGCAACTTCCGACCGCAATGTCAACTACGACATTTACGAAAACCCGCAGCGTTGGGCAAAATTCAAGGACTTTACCTACAACCAGATATATGAACTTACCCACAACTATGGCGACATTGACATTTTGTGGCTCGATGGCGGCTGGGTGCGTCCCGAGTGGAGTCTTACTCTTGAAACCCTTGAATGGCTTGGCTGTTACCAGCGCATACAGGACATTGACATGCCACGTATAGCTGCAATGGCTCGCAAGGACAATCCCGACCTCATAATTGTTGACCGCAGCGTTGGTGGCAAATACGAAAATTATCGCACCCCAGAGCAGCAGGTTCCCGACAGCCTCCTGTCATATCCGTGGGAGACCTGCATGAGCATGGGCGACAGTTGGTCGTATGTGGAGAACGACAACTACAAGAGTACTCGCAAACTGATACA
>JAGCNN010000059.1 GCA_017645925.1 Bacteroidales bacterium | reverse complement strand
TTTTGCACCGCTAATGACAAGGGAGCATAGCTCAGCTGGTTCAGAGCACCTGCCTTACAAGCAGGGGGTCATAGGTTCGAATCCTATTGTTCCCACAGAGAAGCCACAGACAATGTGGCTTTTTTCATGCACATACGGCAAGTATATTTACAACGACATAATCTTATGCCTAATCCATCTTACCAACACAATAGCCACTGCCGCAACAATAAAGAAAAGCACTCCCAGAAATACAGATTTCTTCTGCCCACCATTTTCTGCACCATCTTGAGCAGATAACTTACTATCATTCCGAGCAGCATTATCGTGTGGATTATCAAATAGGGAATCGTCATCATCTTCATACATGCACGTATATCCCAAATCTTCCATATCTGACCTCATAAGCTCAATCTTATCCTTCTGGGCTTCGTATCGCGACAGCCACTCGCCGTAAGAATACTCTTTCAAACCTTTTTTATCCCTTATGTCAGTTTCGTTGTCGTCCCAACACAGCCTTCCCCTACCCTCATATATTTTAACAACCTGTTTTTCAGATACATCGGCAATTATTATCAACGGTGTCCACTTCGAATACTTGTCGGGAAGCATTTCGGCTCCAAGTTCAAAAAATCCGATACATGCCGAAAGCAAAATTTTGTCGCCAGCAGCATTCCATAAATAATCGTTGTGCCCCATGAGAAAGTAAAATGGAAACGTCATGCACTCGGAATCGTCTTTACACGAATAAACATGTATGCTCTTGTACACCTCGCACCCATTGTCCTCGTTTGCAGCAATTCCAGATGCCAGCGCCTCACTTCCAACAGACTCCTCAAAACCAATATAATACAAAACCGACTCGTTAGCCATACAATCTCAAAAATCACAAAAATACACAAAAACAAGAATACGCGTGATATAATTCAGCTTCCTATTGTTCCCACAGAGAAGCCACAGACAATGTTACTTTTTTTCATATCCATACCGCCAGTGCACCTTTGATTGCCAAAGCCCCAAAAAAATAGGTCGCCTTTCGACGACCATATTTTTGCATATAATACAAGCTAAGATTGTACTGTAAATTACTTCAATCTCTTGAACTGGCAGGTGAAGTGACGCATAAGTTCTGCTTCCCATGTAATTTCAAGACCGCGCTTAATGGTATCGCGACGATCATATACATTCTTCAATGCTGCTGCGATTACATCCATGTGATTGTTGGTGTAAACACGACGAGGTATGCAGAGACGAACGAAGTCGTTGCCACCAAAACGGTTTTCACGAGTAACTGGGTCACGGTCAGCCAAAACATAACCGATTTCGCAAGCACGGATACCTGCTTCAAGGTAAAGTTCGCAAGTCAAAGTCTGTGCTGGGAACTCTTCCTTCGGGATGTTAGTCAACACCTTGTCTGCATCAACGAAGATTGCATGTCCACCAGCAGGACGCTGATAAGGAATGCCATACTCGTCAAGCTTCTTTGCAAGATAGTGAACTTGCTTGATACGAGTTTCAACCATTTCAAATTCAATGTTTTCCTTCAGACCAACTGCCATTGCATCCATGTCACGACCATTCATACCACCGTATGTAAGGAAACCTTCGAATGGAATGCAGAACAACTTGGCACCTTCGTACCAGTCTTTCTTTCTGGTTGCAATGAAACCACCCATGTTTACAAGAGCATCCTTCTTTGCCGACATTGTCATGCTGTCTGCATAGCTGAACATTTCGAGAGCAATCTCGCGAAGAGTCTTGTTTGCATAGCCTTCCTCACGTGTCTTAATGAAGTAGCAGTTCTCGATGAAACGAGCCGAGTCAATGTTTACCGGAACACCGTACTTGTGGCAAAGTTCGCAGGTTTCGCGGATATTCTTCATGCTAACTGGCTGTCCACCAACAGTATTATTGGTAACTGTAAGAACAAAGAAAGGAACATTGCCCTTATTTTCCTGCAATACCTTTTCCAACTTTTCAAGGCTTACATTGCCCTTGAAAGGAACTTCAAGCTGAGTATCGTATGCTTCAGGAACAGTAACATCAATAGCAAATGCCTTGCGGCTTTCAATGTGTCCCTTTGTAGTATCAAAATGAGCGTTGCCGGGGATAACCATGCCTGGCTTTACCAAATACGAGAACAAAACATTCTCGGCTGCACGTCCCTGATGTGTAGGAATAACATATTCGAAACCAGTGAGTTCGGTTATAGTATCTTTCATGTGGTAGAAACTGCGAGCTCCACCGTAGCTTTCGTCACCCATCATCATTGCGCTCCACTGACGGTCGCTCATGGCACCAGTACCAGAGTCGGTCAACAAGTCGATATAAACATAGTCGCTCTTCAACATGAAGATGTTGTTGTAAGCTTCTGCAAGCCACTTTTCGCGCTGTTCTCTTGTGGATTTCTTAATCGGTTCAACCATCTTGATTTTCCACGCTTCTGCAAATGGTAATTCCATAATTTTTAATTTTTTAATTTATTAATAAATACTTTTTGATTGTCCTTTACGGAAAAAACGAAAAATGGAAACTATTTTCGGCAACAGTGCCAAATGCCGAAAACGTTTCCTAATTTAAAATGAATCACGTTCCTTGATATTCCTGAATACCAAGTCCACTTTTTCAGATATGGAATAATTCGCGTTCATTTCAAATTTTACGATTGCAAAGTTAAGCAATAAAAGGAATTGCTGCAAGCGTTTTTTTAGATAGTTATGAACAAGGATTTTATGCTGGTTTATGTTTGCAATGCAAAAAAACGGAATCTCTCAAAGACGGATTGGTTTTTTCTATCAATCGCTGAAAGCGATACCTTGATTGCCGCATTGGCTGGTAAGCGTTAAGAAAATCGGTGGAACTGAGCGTAAAAAATCAGTCTGTTTGACGTCGGAGTGAAACGGAGACAAGTTTCTGATTTTTAGCGAAGTGTAAGCGATTTTTAGCGAGGCAGACGCAGCGGACACACTTTTTTTGTTTACTTTTTTTGGTGACAAAAAAAGTAAAAGCCCTCGCGGCTCGAGCGAAATGTAAAAAAAGCGAATCATCAATTTCATTTATGTTTGATAGGATATTCTTATCGCTTAGCTCTTTCCGTATGTTCACCAAAAACGCCTACCGCCATAAAACAAAAAAAAGAGGACATTTATGCCCTCCTTCCCTGTGTTCAAAAATGTTTTACTCAGTCAATTCCTTTATCCTTGCACTCATCTGCTGACTTTCTTCATACTTTCCTGCCTTATAATACATTTCTCTTAAAGTCTGAAGAACCTGCAAGTCGTTAGGCTTAATTGTTAGGGCTTTTTCCAAGTATGGCAATGCCTTTGTCTGGTATTCCTTAGCTATTTCATCATACTTGCCCAACTCTTCAAAGTTTGTTGGAGGAATATTCTTTTCTGCCCATTCAACGGTATCAGCTGCTGTGTTGATATACAAAGCACCAAGTCCATATATTGCATCATAGTTGTTCGGATCAAGTTCAAGAGCCTTGTTGAAATCAGCCTCTGCGCCCTTGTTGTCCTTCAACTCCTGCGACAATGTACCCCTAATTACAAGGAACTGTGCATTGTTGGGGTCATTTTTCATTGCCATGTTTATATAGTCTTTTGCCTTTCCTGAATTACCAGAACCAACATAATAGTTAAAGGTTTCTATTACAAGCGGATAGTTGTCATTAGGAAATTTATTGATACCTTCTTCCAACATCTTAATCATTTTAGCAGTATCACCTGTTTCCTTCAAAGCAATAGCCTGATTCTTGTAAATATTAACCCTTTCCTTGTCATCCGGTCCATAATTAGCTCCAATAAGGAAGTCGTTAAGAGCTATTGCTTCCTCGTATTTCTTACTATTCATAGCTGCAAGTGAAGCATAATAGTAAATCTGCGTATCAATACTGAATGTCAAGGTTGAAATTTCAATTGCCTTTGCAAACTGGTTGTACGAAGTTTCATAATCGCCACCTTGGAAAGCATTGATACCTTTGTTTACGAAAGCATTCGACAAAGCCGGAAATCTCTGGAAAAGAATATCCATAAATGCTTCTGTACTCTCATAGTTTGCTTCGTTGTTCTGGTTGAGGATGTTTGCAAATTTCATAAGTCCAGCCTGTGTTGTGAAATCAATGTCACGATGTTCTGCCTTCACGAAATTATACTTCAAAGCTTTCATATAAGCCTCGTATGCAACCTCATAGCAATCTGAACATAATGCTTGGTATTTTTTGTTCTTTGAGCTTCCCAATTCCTGATATATCTGTCCTTTGAACCAGAATGTCTTGAAACTCTCTGCTGTCTGCGGGTTTGCCTCGGCCTTGTCGATTGCCTTTTTTGCATCATCAAGGTAACCATCCTTGAGATAACTCCATGCACTGGTAATCATCTGCTTCTGAGCGCTCATGGCAAATGCCAATGTAAGAGCTACACCTATTAAAAATAACTTCTTCATAATCTTAAAATTTAAATGTTATCATTTTCGTTAGAATTCTCATTGTTCTCTGCTTCTGCAATTTCCGCACCATTATTTTCTTCCTGCGGGATTTCATCGGTTGCCTGTTCTACAATGCCGTCAGCCTCGGCTTCCATCTGTGCTATCTTAGCAGCTTCTTCCTCGGCAATACGTTCTAGTTCGGCACCACCTTCAATCTTTGCAACAGAAGCAATTATATCACCGTCGCGGAGATTTATCAGACGAACACCCTGAGTTGCTCGTCCCATAACACGCAAAGTATCAACTGCCAAACGGATTGTTATGCCCGAACGGTTGATAATCATCAGGTGGTCGTTGTCGGTAACAGCATTTACACTGATAAGGTTACCCGTCTTTTCGGTAATATTCAAGGTCTTAACACCCTTACCGCCACGGTTAGTAACACGATAATCCTCGATGCTTGAACGCTTGCCGTAACCATTTTCGGAAACAACAAGTACATCTTGGTCTGGACGGACGGTAATCATACCTATTACATAATCGCCTTCGTCCAAGGTTATACCCTTGACACCAGTTGCCGTTCTACCAATCGGACGTACAATGTCGTGCGGGAAGCGGATGGTCTTGCCACCGTATGCACCAATCATTACATTGGTTGGAGCTTCGCCCTCGACATCTTCAATCAGCGACGCTGTGAGGAGCATATCGCCTTCGCGGACATTGATAGCGTTGACACCATTCTGGCGCGGACGCGAATATTCCTCGAGCAAGGTCTTCTTGAACACACCGTTACGAGTACACATAACAACGTATGTCCTATTTATGTAGTCAACATCCTTCAACGACTTGACATTCAGGTAAGCCTTAACTTCGTCATCCTTGTCAATGTTGATAATGTTCTGGATATGACGGCCTTTGGAAGTCTTTGTTCCTTCCGGAATTTCGTAAACCTTGAGCCAGTAGCACTTTCCTAGCTTTGTAAATAATAATAAGGTATTGTGCATCGTGGCAACGAACATGTGTTCCACAAAGTCCTCGTCGCGGGTTGCTGTTCCCTTCGAACCAACACCGCCCCTATTCTGCGACTTGAATTCCGACAACGAAGTGCGCTTCATATATCCGAGGTGCGAAATTGTGATTACAACTTCCTCGTTTGCGTAGAAGTCTTCCGGATTCATATCTTCCGAAGCGTAAACGACTTCGGTCTTACGTTCATCACCGTACTTTTCCTTTATTTCAAGAAGTTCGTCCTTGATGACCTGCATTCTCATTTCAACGCTAGCAAGCAATTCCTTCAAGTATTCGATGCGCTTCATAAGATCTTCGTACTCAGCACGAAGTTTTTCCTGCTCAAGACCGGTCAACTGACGGAGACGCATTTCAACGATTGCCGAAGCCTGAATTTCGGTGAGCGAGAAACGCTGCATCAATCTTTCCTTAGCCTCGGTAGGATTATCAGACGACTTTATAATCTGTATAACCTCGTCAATGTTGTCGCTAGCAATAATCAAACCCTGAACGATGTGAGCACGTTCTTCTGCCTTGCGGAGGTCGAATTCGGTACGACGGGTAACGACATCAAGTCTATGCTCAACAAAGTAATGAATCAAATCCTTGAGGTTAAGTACCATCGGGCGGCCTTTTACAAGGGCTATGTTGTTGATACTGAACGACGACTGCAATTCGGTGTATTTATACAACTTGTTGAGCACTACGTTGGCAACAGCATCACGCTTGATGTCAATAACGATACGCATACCTACGCGACGGTCGGATTCGTCGTTTACATTGGAAATACCTTCGATCTTCTTGTCGGTAACAAGGTTAGCAATATGCTTGATAAGTTCGGCCTTGTTGACCATGTAAGGTATTTCGGTAACCACGATGCGTTCGTGACCACGTTCCGAAGTCTCTATTTCGGTCTTCGAACGTATGACAACGCGACCATGACCTGTAGCGTATGCCTCACGAACACCATCTATACCATATATAATACCGCCAGTCGGGAAATCGGGAGCCTGAATTATCTTGCCAAGTTCCTCGACCTCTATTTCTGGATTGTCAATATAAGCGACGGTTGCATCAATTGTCTGAGCAAGGTTGTGCGGAGCCATGTTGGTAGCCATACCTACAGCGATACCGTTTGCACCATTAACAATAAGGTTCGGTATCTTAGTCGGCAATACGCTCGGTTCCTGCAGCGAATCATCGAAGTTGTTGACGAAATCAACGGTTTCCTTGTCCATGTCGGCCATCATTTCGTCCGAAATCTTCGACAAGCGAGCCTCGGTGTAACGCATAGCTGCAGGGCTATCACCGTCAACCGAACCGAAGTTACCCTGACCATCTACGAAAGTATATCTCATTACCCAGTTCTGGGCTAACCTTACCATTGCAAAATAAACAGACGAGTCGCCATGAGGATGGTACTTACCCATTACTTCACCGACGATTCTTGCCGATTTCTTGTGCGGTTTGCCCGGAGCAAGCCCCAGACCTTCCATTCCGAACAAGATTCTTCTCTGGACAGGCTTAAGACCGTCCCTTACATCTGGCAATGCACGTGAAACTATCACAGACATTGAATAGTCGATGTATGCCGACTTCATTTCATCTTCGACACTAATCGAAATTATCTTTGCTCTTCCTTCTTCTTCAAGCATTTTTTATCGTTATTTTAATTCTAATCTACTTATAATCAAAATGTTATATTTTACACAAAATCAGTTGCTAAATTACAAAATCTTACTCACATACACAAGTCTTCACCATGCTATTTTTTAACAAAAGTTGTTTATAAATCCACAGCAGATATAATGCACGGAAACACAAAAGACAGCAAAGTTATTAACAATGTTTGCAAGATATTAACAAAATGTTATTTTTTCCCGTTATCAGTTTGCAACATATAAAACTTTTTATATTTTTGCTCAAAATATCTATTAGTTTATTAACAATAAAAATTGTCAAGATGAACAAAGCAGAATTAATTGAAAAGATGTCTGAAAAAGCAGGCATGACAAAGGCAGATGCAAAGAGAGCTTTGGATGCTTTCGTAGAAGCAACTCAGGATTGCCTCAAGAAAGGTGATTCCCTTTCATTGATCGGATTCGGAACATTCAGCACCTACAAGAGAGCTGCAAGAAAAGGTCACAATCCTAGCAACCCTAAGAAGGTTATCCAAATCCCAGCAAAGAATGTTGTAAAATTCTCAGTTGGTGCAACATTGAAGAAAGCTGTAAACTAACAGACTGCCTAGTAAAGAAGGTAACAAAAGGGGGACAATTGTTCCCTTTTTGCATTTTTATACATATAACTATGGATTCAAAACAAATTATAGAACTTTTGACAAACTACATAACAACAGATAGATTGGCTACACTTAACAAAGTCCTTGATGAACGAACCGAATACATATCTGTTGTGCTAGAAGACATTTTCCAGACTCACAATGCCTCAGCAGTACTACGCAGTTGCGACTGCTTTGGAATACAGAATGTCAGTTTCATTGAAAACCGCTACAGCTACATGGAAAACAAAGATGTGGCTATGGGCTCATCGCAGTGGCTGAGCATCAGGAGGTTCAACCAAAAGGAAAACAACACTTTGGATGCAATAAGCGCAATGCGAAATGCAGGTTACAGAATAGTAGCCACCACCCCACACACCAACGATGTCCTAATAAAAGACCTAGATTTGACGAAAGGCAAAATCGCCCTGTTCTTCGGATCCGAAAAGCCAGGACTGTCGGACATTGTAATGCAAAATGCCGATGAATTTGTAAGAATCCCAATGTACGGATTTACAGAAAGTTTCAACATATCGGTATCGGCAGCACTTTGCCTCTACGAACTTACGGCAAAACTCCGAAACTTAAATATCGACTGGCACCTATCGCCCCAAATTCGTACCGACCTGCTGGCCCAATGGATGAAACTTAGCGCACGAAGCGCCGAGGGACTTATAAGGGAATACGAGAAAAGAGGAAAAGGAATAGCTGAAGGCTGATACTTATTATCAACTTGTTGCAACAATACTCATACTTTTTTTGTCCTTACCGACAAAAAAAGTCGCTCCCTTTCAGAAGCGACTCATTGTAAACCGATTAAAAGGATTTATAAAAACATTAATTAAAAAATTCTACAAGTTATTCAAGATGTAATTAGTCATCTTGGTATAAAGGTGATGACGAGTGTTGCCACCGTAAATGCTGTGATCCTTGTTCGGATAATACATCAGGTCGAACTGTACGTCTGCCTCAACAAGCTTGTCAACCCAGTCAACAGAGTTCTGGAAATGAACATTGTCATCGGCTGTACCATGAACTAGCAAATATTTTCCCTTCATCTTCTTGGCATGGTTGATTGGAGAATTGTCGTCGTAACCAGCGGCATTGTCTTGTGGCAGACCGTTGTAGCGCTCGGTATAAACCGAATCGTAATATCTCCAAGTAGTCACCGGCGCAACAGCTATCCCAACCTTGAAATAGTCGGCACCGACAGTCATACAAAGGCTCGACATATATCCGCCATAACTCCAACCGAAAATACCAATCCTATCCTTGTCAACATAACTCAACGAGCCAAGATACTTTGCTGCAGAAATCTGGTCTTGAACCTCGTACTTACCTAACTGTCCGTAAGTTACCTGACGAAAATCGCGACCGCGATAGCCTGTGCCACGATTGTCAACCGAAACAATTATGTAGCCCTTCTGTGCAAAAATCTGATACCACGGCATTGAACCGTCCCAAGTGTCGGCAACTGTCTGCGAACCGGGACCACCATAAACATACATGAACACGGGATATTTCTTCTTTGCATCAAAATTCTGCGGCTTTATCATCCAGCCGTTCAGTTCGTCACCATTTTCGGTCTTGAATGTGAAAAATTCCTTCTTAGTAAACTTATACTCATCCTTGATTTTATCAGCCAGCTTCTTGTTGTTTTCAAGTTCGCGGATAACCTTGCCCGTATTGTCGCAAAGGGTAATCACTGTAGGTGTATTGGCATCGCTAAACTCATTTATAAAATACTTGAAACTATTGCTAAATGTCGCAGAATTGGTTCCTTTGCCCTTGCTCAACTCCTTGATTTTACCTTTTTCTGCATCAACGCAGTAAACTTCGCGGCGCAATGGAGAATTCTTTGCCGCTTGGAAATACACAACTCCCTTGTCATCAACGCCATAAACCTCGGTAACTTCCCACTGTCCGTCGGTGAGCTGGCGAACAAGATTTCCATTCATGTCGTACATATAAATATGGCGGTAACCATTTGATTCGTGCGAAGTTATGAAATGCTTGTTGTCTGGAAGGAAAGTAAGGTCATCATTGATTTCCAAGTAGTTCTTGTCGGTCAAAGTCTGGATTATCTTAGAAGAACCGTTGGTAGCATTGATGAGGAAAAGCTCGTACTTGTTTTGCAAACGGTTAAGTTTCACTGCCGAAAGCGTATTGGGGTCGTTTGTGAATTTAATGCGCGGAATGTACATGTCGTTGAGGTCGCCCATATCGGCAACGGTAATTTTACCGTTTTCAACATCAACTATATGCAGCGAAACCTTTGAGTTCTCCTCTCCTGCCTTCGGGTACTTGTACTCGTAGTTTTCGGGATAAAGTTCGCCGTACATAGTCATGCCAAACATCTTGACATTGGATTCGTCGGTACGCAGAAAAGCAATCTTCTTGCCATCTGCCGACCAGTCGTATGCCTTGTTGTAGCTGAATTCCTCCTCATAAACCCAATCAGGAGCACCATTTATTACCTTGTTCCATTCGCCGTCGGTTGTAAGCTGAGTTTCCTTTGCGTTCTTGTCGTCTATATTCTTGACATACAAGTTGTTTTTCCTTACAAATGCAACCTTTTTGCCATCAGGCGAAAACGAAGCCAACTGCTGCTTGCCATTTTCCGAAAGACGTGTTACCTCTTTGGTTTTCAAATCGTATATGTAATATTCGGCCGTGAATGAATGACGATAGATTGATTCGTATTTGGTTGAAAACATAATCTTCGATTCATCAGGACTGAATACATAGTCGTAAATAAAATCAAAATTATCGCCAAGTTTCAGGTCGGCAACCATCATCAAAGTTTCAACCTTTTCGCCAGTCTTGTAACTATACTTCTCAATACCATTGCGACGAATTGTAAGGTTGGTGTAATGCTCGCCATCCTTCATCGATTCAATTCCGTAAACACCGTTCTGCCTGAAAGTTCCGTAGTAATAGAGGTCATCAACGGTAATTTCCTTCTGTGCCCATACTGCAAATGTCGCTGCGACAAGCAACATTGCCGTCAAATAAAACTTTTGTCTTTTCATTTCATTTAAAATTATGTGATGCAAATATACTTCATTTGGAGAAAAATTCAATAGAATGTTCTAATCGGTTTTCCAACTTTTTCTGTTATCCTATTCTGCTTTTCCTATTTTAATGTCATACAAGTTTTTGGTTATCAATGGAATATTACTTATAATATCGGTTGCTACAGTCGAAATCACTCCAAATTCCAAACTTGCAAGTTTTCCGGCTTCGCCATGTATCCAAGTTCCCATAACTGCCGCATCATCAATTGTATAGCCTTGTGCAAGCAACGAAGTTATTATTCCTGTCAGCACATCGCCGCTTCCGCCAGTAGCTATGCCTGGATTCATACCTATATAAAATACAATATTTCCGTTGCTAAGAGAAATTGCTGTAATTCCGCCTTTCAAAACAATGACACAACTGTGCTTTATGGAAAAATCGGACATGAAATTCAACCTTTCCACCGAAGATGCGAACTTACCGAAAAGCCTTTCAAACTCCTTTGGATGTGGCGTAAGTATGCAGTTGTCAAGTTTGTCCAACATATTTCGGTCGGAGGCAATTACGTTTATAGCATCGGCATCAACGACCATGGGCTTTTTGCAATCCAAAGCGCTGGCAACAAAGCTTATAGCTTGCTCGTCCACTCCTATTCCAGGTCCTATGCCCAAAGCGGAAAACTTTTCCACATCATCATTCCAGTTTGCCATGTACATTGCTTCGGGCACCGAAACTTGCATTATATTACAGAGGTCGTCAACCGAAGAAACGCTAAGCAAGCCTACACCACTACGCAAACACGCCCTTGAAGCCATAACAGCAGCACCTGCCTTGCCTCGGCTTCCTGCAAGAAGCAGTGCATGACCAAATGTTCCCTTGTGGTCAAATGGATGTCTAACTTTCAGCGATTCAACAATGTCGCACTTTTCAATTATGGCAAAGTTGGATGGCATAGACTTAATAGTGCCTAAATCGTGACCTATGTCAACCAAAGATACATTTCCGTAGTATTTATAATTTTCGGCAAACATAGCCGACAGCGGAAGATTCCCAATCGCAAAAGTTTGGTCAGCTTTAATTATCGCTCCATCGTTTCCTGCATTGTCCTCACCGAAAAGGCCAGAAGGAATATCAACAGACCATACTTTTGCCGATGACCTATTAATAATAGATATAATTTCGGCGTACTTGCCAGCTACACTTCGGCTAAGGCCAGTTCCAAACATCGAATCAATGACAATGGCATCATCAGGAATTACAAGTTCATCAAAATTGGCATTGCCCAGCATTGTAACACATTCCGCATCCATTTCAAAAACCAAGTCCAGATTTTTGCGGCACTCATCACTCATTCTTTCCGAAAAATCACAGAACCAGACACTTACATTTGCATTTTCATTCTTTAGCATTCGAGCTAAGCCAAGTCCGTCTCCACCATTGTTGCCTGTCCCTGCCACTACTATAAAGTATAGTCCATTGACATCAGAAATTTCTGATTTCATTTCGCGAAACAAAGCCACGACCGCACGTTCCATAAGTTCGTATGAAGAAATTCCTTGAACTTCCATTGTCCTAAAATCAAGATTGCGTGTCTGCAACGATGTCAGAATCTTTTTCATGCTGTTATTATTTTGAGCAAAAATAGTCAAGAGCGACAATAATTTTCAATACAAGTTAAATATTGTTAATAACTTTGGCAACCTATAGATATGGAATTACACAAACAAAAAGTTGCTTTTTTATGACAAACGTCATATTTATTACAACGAACTATATATAAGCATACATTGTGGTTCTTTGTGAATTGTTAACAAATCGCCATATAGGAAAACATTTTATAAATTTGTTTTTGGTACTTTTGCGTATAATCTTTTAAAATAATGTATAATGAAAAAATTTATCTTTAGTATTGCAGCACTGATAATTTCATTTGCTGCATTTGCGCAGACTGAAGGCTCTGACTGTGCTAATCCGAGCACAATTGCAAGTCTTCCCTATTCTGCTGAAAACCAAACAACTCTAGGAACAAATCCTTACACGTTGTCAACCTACACAATGCGTAGCGGATGCCATGTTTACAAGTTCATCCCAACTGAGGACTTGAGCGCAACCATTACACTGTCAGGTATTTCAAGGGCATATAGTCCAGAAGTATCTTTTGCTATGTCGGCTTCAAATGTTGGCGTTTTCCTGTACAACGGTTGCCCAGATGCAGATGCACAACTAATTGGAACTCCTTTCGTTTCTAGTTCAACGACATCAGCATCGGGTTCCATAAGCAATGTAAGCCTTACAGCATCGACTGAATACTACATTGTAGTTGCAACCGACTCTCTTATTTCACAAGGCATCTTTGGTTATGGCGCTGCAGAAAGCTATACAACAGCAACTTACAATCTTTCGATTGAAAAAGTTGTTGAACACGATGTAGCAATCCGCAACGTAACCGTAGCAGCAGCAGGTTGTGCAGAAAGCACCGATGTTTCATACACAATCGCAAATGCCGGTACACTTGGAACAGAAGAAAATGAAGTTTCGGTAGTTTGCAAGGTTAACGGCGTTGACGCAGCAACAGAAACTCTTCCTGCAATTGCATCGGGAGCAACGTTGACCAGAACTTTCTCGAATGTTGCTTTAGCTGAAGGCGAAAATACCATCCAGATAATTGCAACTCTCGCTGGTGATGAAACTGAAACAAACAACACTGGAAGCGCAACTGCTATCAGAAGCAACGTTGTTTCAACATTCCCGTTTATCGAAGAATTTGAATCGGCACCTTTCGGCTGGACACCAAGCGCAGCAAACGCATGGGTTGCAGCAGAAGCTGAAGGCGGAAACCACTACTACATGACTGATACCGCAGTCAGCAAGAACTCCTACATCTACGGACCTTGCTTCAGCTTTGCATCACTTGAGGCTCCAGAATTGCATTTCGATGTAATTGCAGATTATCCAAGTTCGTCAGGACTTGGTGACATAGGCATCCCCGGCATGGGTGACTTGTTTGGCGGCATGACAAACTATGGCTATGTACTTGTTTCTGCAAACAACGGTTCAACCTGGGATACTGTTACAAGAATTGATGCTTGCGAAACTTGGGTAAGCAAAAACATCAGCCTCGCTACATACGCAGGAGAATCAAGCATACAGATCAGATTTGTTTACAACGCATCCTTAAGCGGACTTGGTGGACTATTCGGTGGAACAACTACTGGTGGTGCAGGCTTGTCAATTGACAACATCGTTGTTAAGGACGCTGCCGAAAATGACTTGGGCGTTATCGCTATCACAGGCCCCGCATCTGGTTGCGGACTTTCTGGCAATGGTCATGTTGCAATAACAATCAAGAACTACGGACGTAGAGCTCAGTCAAACTACATTGTAAAATACTCGCTAGATGACGGTGAAAACTGGGTTGAGGAAACTGTAAGCTCTCAAATTGCTGCAAATTCAACAGCAAGCTATACTTTCACAGCATCAATGAACATGCCTACAGTTGGCAGATACGACATAATTGCAAAAACAGCTCTAACCGACGATGAAGACCCAACTAACGATGAAGCAGAAGGTTTTGTAGTTTCACAAGGTCTGTACAATGAAGCTGTTGCAATTTTTGATGATGCTGAATTTATCAACGACTGGTATGCAAACGGAACTTATTCATCATGGGCATTTGGAAAGACTGCTGTTTCACAAAACGACAGCATCTGGACTTGGGCTACAAATCCTAACGGACCAGTAAACCCTGGTGAAGAATCCTACCTTTACACACCATGCTACAACCTCTCAGGAATGACCAATCCTATTATAAAGATTAGCCTCAAATACAACCTCAGTGCAATGGATATGGGTGATACAGGCGACGGCGAAATGCCATTCGACCCGAGCAGCATGTTCGGCATCTTCGGAGGTTCATTAACCCTGCAATATTCAACCAACGGAACAGGATGGATGACCGTTGTAGCTGGTGATGGCGACCTTAACGAAGGCTGGTACTCTTCGAACACGATGACTGAAGGCATGAGCGAACCCGGTTGGTCAGGCAACACAAACGGTTTTGTAACTGTAAAGACTAAACTCAACTTCCCAAGTACAGCTAACCTTTCAAGCGTAAAGTTCAGATTCATATTCAAGACCACCAGCATGAACATGGGTGACGATGAATCTGGAATGGGCGGATTATTCGGTGACATTTTCGGAAGCATGACTGGCACAAACTCAATACAGGGTGCTGCTATCAACAATTTTGTAATCTATGACTGCTCGCCAATCCCATCAGCATCATT
>JAGCNN010000058.1 GCA_017645925.1 Bacteroidales bacterium | reverse complement strand
TATTTGCGGTAGGACTTTTGTTTGTAGGATGTACAAAGAATGGTTGTACAGACTCTACTGCCAAGAATTATGATAAAAGGGCAAAAAATGATGATGGTTCATGTATATACGAACCTGTAAGTATTGTTGGGCGATACAAATGCACAAGAAAGTCGTGGTATGCGCAAGATGTAGAGTATGATACGGAATTAGAAATACATCCTATAAGAGTAAGTGACAAAATTTTGAGGGTAAGCGACAATTCTATAGACTTGTCATTTTATATTACATACACCGAAAATGGATCTATAAAAGATACAGTAATTCCAAATGTTCCTGGGTATATGCATAATGGTTATGCACCTAGTATTTGGGGTTCGTTCAGGGAGGACTCGCTTCATTTTGATTATACATTGAATAGCGGAGAACATTATGTCTATGACGGATTTAAGATTCAGCAATTCCCTGTAGAATTTGACACGCCTGACTATAGGGACGCATGGGTTGGTTTTTACGATGGCACGAAAAAAAACTTTAGTTGGTTGCCTGATACTGGAAGTGTATCTGGACCTTACAACACAACTCTGGAAGTGTCGTTGACAGAAAACGATTCGGTTCTGAAAATAATTGAAGTTGGTAGCGTTCAATATCAAAATGCTGTGTATTATGTAAATACGAATGGCATCCTTCGTTCTCCAAGTTGGAGAGATGACCCTTATCCAGGAGACGATAAAGGTGGCTCTTTTGTAGGAGACAGCCTTTATTATTATTTTGGAACCCGTTCTGTGGGAGCAGGAACAGAAACTCGTTTTTATTGCAAGAAAAGGCAATAAGTGGAAGGATTCCATAAATTTTACGCTCATTCCGTAATTAACACCCACTTTGTTAATTAAAAATAAGGTGTAGGTCAGATTTTGGCGTAGCGGTGTTGTATTTTTGCAAAGCAAAAATTTTTGTTCAATGGCAGAAAACAACAACATAAGCAATTACACCGACGACAACATTCGCACCCTCGAAGGTCTTGAGCATGTGCGTCTGCGTCCAGGTATGTACATTGGCAAGCTCGGCAACGGCGAGGCTTCCGACGATGGAATCTATGTCCTCGTAAAGGAAGTAATCGACAACTCTATCGACGAATTCCGTATGCACTTCGGGCTTAACATCGAAATCAAACTGCGCGAAAATACCATTTCGGTTCGTGACTTCGGTCGAGGAATCCCGCAGGGAAAGATGATTGACGCTGTTTCGATAATGAACACCGGCGGCAAGTACGATTCCAAGGCTTTCCAGAAGTCGGTCGGTCTGAACGGCGTTGGTACCAAGGCAGTAAACGCTTTGTCGGTAACATTTACCGTTAAGTCGTTCCGCGACGGAATGGTAAAGCAGGCCGATTTTGTGAAAGGCAAGCTGGTTAAGGAGTACGACCTTGTTCCGACAACCGAAAAGAACGGTACATACGTGGAATTTACCCCTGACGAGGAAATTTTCGGACACTATCGCTTCCGCGAGGAATACCTCGAGACGATGTTCCGCAACTACAGCTACCTCAACACCGGTCTTACACTTAATTTCAACGGCAAAAAGTACATTTCGAAAAACGGTCTTCTCGACCTTGTGAAGGAACGCCACAATTCGGAACCGCTTTATCCGCATATCCACCTCAAGGGCGACGACATCGAGATTGCGTTCACCCACACCGACCAGAACGGCGAGGAATACTATTCGTTTGTGAACGGACAATACACTTCGCAGGGCGGTACCCATCAGAGTGCATTTAAGGAACACATTGCCCGTACCATCAAGGAATATTATGGCAAGAACTTCGAGCCGCAGGACATACGAAGCGGAATTGTGGCTGCCATCGCGATAAATGTCATCGAACCTACATTTGAGAGCCAGACCAAGATAAAGCTCGGCTCGACCAACATGGCACCCGACAAGGATTCCGACGATAATCCGTATCCGCTCTCTGGTGTAAGCGTCAACAAGTTCATCGGCGACTTTATCAAGCGCGAAGTCGATAACTATCTGCACAAGAACAAGGAAGTTTCCGACAAGATGCTCGAGTAGATTCAGTCGTCGGAAAAGGAGCGCAAGGCAATGTCGGGGGTACAGAAACTCGCCCGCGAAAAGGCAAAGAAGGTCAGCCTGCACAACGAGAAGCTCCGCGACTGCCGTATTCACTACAATAGCAACAATCCCCGTCGTGACGAAAGCACAATCTTCATCACCGAGGGCGATTCGGCAAGCGGTTCCATCACCAAGAGCCGTGATGTTACTACTCAAGCAGTATTCAGTTTGCGCGGTAAGCCTCTCAACTCGTATGGCAAGACAAAGAAGGTGGTTTACGAGAACGACGAGTTCAATCTTCTGCAGGCCGCACTCAACATCGAGGAGGGAATCGACAATATCCGCTACCGCAATGTTGTAATCGCTACCGATGCCGATGTCGACGGTATGCACATCAGGTTGCTGCTGATAACCTTCTTCCTGCAGTTCTTCCCCGACATAATCAAGCAGGGACACTTGTTTATCCTCGAAACACCGCTTTTCCGCGTGCGCAACAAGCAGGAGACCAAATACTGCTACACCGAAAGTGAACGCGACGAGGCACAGAAGAAAATCAAGAATTCGGAAACTACGCGATTCAAAGGTCTCGGTGAAATCAACTGGCAGGAATTCAAGAACTTCATCGGTCCCGATATGAAGCTTTCGCCCGTTACCCTGTCGAAAGACGACAACATAAAGGCTCTGCTCGACTATTTTATGGGTAACAACACCCAGGAGCGCCAAAACTTCATTATCGAGAACCTTAGGATGGAAGAAGACTAAAAAACTGAAACTATGGACGACGAAAACAAGAATATACCGCAGGACGAAACCAATGTTATCGAGGTTGAACAAAATCCCGAAACCAGTGTCACCATTACCCGTATGAAGAATATGTTCCAGAACTGGTTTCTGGACTATGCCTCGTATGTAATTCTCGAGCGTGCCGTGCCGCACATCTACGATGGTCTGAAGCCAGTACAGCGTCGTATCCTTCATGCAATGAAGCAGATAGACGATGGCCGTTTCAACAAGGTGGCTAACATTGTCGGCCAGACAATGCAGTACCATCCCCACGGCGACGCAGCAATCGGTGGTGCTTTGGTGCAGATGGGACAAAAGGACCTGCTCATCGAAACCCAGGGTAACTGGGGTAACATACTCACCGGCGACAGCGCAGCTGCACCCCGTTACATCGAGGCACGACTTTCGAAGTTTGCCCTCGAGGTGGCTTTCAACAACAAGACTACCTTCTGGAAGGATTCGTACGATGGTCGTAAGCAGGAACCTATAAATCTGCCGATAAAGTTCCCGTTGTTGCTGGCTCAGGGTGTAGAAGGTATTGCTGTAGGTCTTAACTCGATAGTTCTGCCGCACAACTTCAACGAATTGCTCGATGGCTGTATAGCAGTGCTCAGGGACGAGCCAGTGCAGCTTTATCCCGACTTCCCGACCGGCGGGCTTATCGATGTGAGCCGCTACAACGACGGTCAGCGCGGAGGAAAACTGCTCATCCGTGCAAAAATAGAGAAGGTTGACAAGAAAACATTGGCAATCAAGGAAATACCTTACGGCCAGACAACTGGCGGCATCATCGATACCATCTTGAAAGCCAACGAAAAGGGCAAAATAAAAATCAAGAAGGTTGACGACAACACCGCCGAGGAAGCCGAAATTCTGATTGAATTGCAACCAGGTGTTTCTGCCGATGTTACAATAGATGCCCTCTATGCGTTTACAAACTGTCAAGTTTCGGTGTCGCCAAATGCCTGCGTAATCGAGGAGGACAAGCCTAGGTTTGCTTCTGTTACCGAAATCCTTGAAGCATCGGTGCGCAACACTTTGGAACTGCTCCGTCAGGAACTGAAAATCAAGAAGAACGAACTCGAAGAGCAATGGCATTACCAGTCGCTCGAGAAATGGTTCATCGAAAAGCGCATTTATAAGGAAAAGGCTTATGAAAATGCCGGGTCTAACGATGAAGCAGTCGAGTTCATCCATTCCAAGATTATCGCCCACAAGCTGAAACTTATGCGCGAGGTCACAACCGAAGATATTCTGAAGTTGCTCGAAATAAGGATGAAACGTATTCTCCGCTTCAACATCGAGAAGGCCGACGAGGACTTGATAGCAATACAGGAACAGATAAAGGCCGTGCAGAACGACCTCGACCATATTGTCGATTACACCATCAATTACTACCAGCACATTAAGGAAAAATACGGTGCCGGTCGCGACCGCAAAACCGAAATCCGCAACTTCGATTCGATTGATGCTGGTGAGGTTGCCGTTGCAAACGAAAAACTTTATATCAACTGGGAGGAAGGTTTTGTCGGCTATGGCTTGAAGAAGGACGAATATGTATGCGACTGTTCCGACATCGACGACATCATTGTCATCCGCGAAGATGGTAAATATCAGGTTTCGAAGGTGACTGACAAGGCATTCTTCGGCAAGGGAATCATACATGTTGCTGTGTATCGCAAGAACGACAAGCGCACCATCTACAATGTGGTTTACCGCGATGGCAAGACGGCAACTTCGTACATCAAGCGTTTTGCAATTACCAATGTCATCCGCGACAAGGAATACGACATGACCAAGGGTACGCCAGGTTCCAAGTTGTTGTATTTCAAGGCAAATCCAAATGGTGAAGCCGAGGTTATCTCGTGCAAGCTGAAACCGAAACCGAAACTGCGTAAGCTTACATTCGAAGTCGATTTCAAGGACATTGCCATCAAGAACCGCGATGCCCAGGGTAATATTTTCGCCCGTACCGAAATCCACAAGATAACCCAGAAGGAGGAAGGCGTTTCGACGCTTGGCGGACGCAAGATTTGGTTCGACAAGGATGTTTTGCGTCTTAATGTCGATGGTCGCGGTCTGTATATTGGTGAATTCTCGGGAACCGACAAGATTCTCGTCGTTACCAATGCTGGCGACTGCATTTTCACCAACTTCGACCTTTCGAACCACTACAACGACGATATTCTGACAATAGAAAAATACAAGGCCGACAAGGTTTTCACAGCAATACATTTCGATGCCGAGCAGAACTACTACTACCTCAAGCGTTTCAATATAATGGAGATGACCAAGCCGCAGTCGTTCATATCCGAGTACGAAGGTTCACGAATGGTTGCCTTAAGCGAGGATAAGCATCCGCAGGTGAAGATAACCTTTGGCGGCAAGGACGAAAAGCGCGAGCCTGAAATCATTGATGCAGAAGAGTTTATCGGCATAAAGGGCATAACAGCCCGCGGTAAGCGCCTCACAACCTACGAGGTGAAGGAGATATGCTTCATAGAGCCTTTGGTTAAGCCCGAGGACGAAATTCCAGAGGAAGAGCCACAAGCAGAGGAAACACAAACCACTCCCGACGACGGATTCATTCCAGATAGCGGAACGCAGATGAGTTTGTTCTAAAGGGTTTCTATGTTTCTTTGCGCGATTGTTGTAACGACCGTTACAGTAATCTGTGTTACGATTATTTACAAAGATTAAAAATACCTACGTTTATTTTAGGCTAAATTGTAATAGGCTGATATTTGATTTTTGAAAGATTTGCGTATGTTTTTGAGGTAAAAACAAATCTGAAAATTGAAAAACATTAGAAGTTGGATTAATATTATATTTATCCGATAACAATAAATAGAATCTGCTTGTTATGCTCTAAAATTTAATGTAAATCATCGTTTGAAAATTCTTGTATAACTTATTGATTTTTTGAGTGTTGAACAATGGGCTGTGAGTAAAATTAGCTGTGAAAACAGATAAGGGATAAAAAAAGAATTAATTTTGCGCCCTGTTTTAATGGACTATTATATGGTAAAACGTATATTATTAGGCACTTTGGTAACAATGGCGTTTGTATTTTTCTCTATAAACGCTTATTCTCAGGCAAAACTAAAAGGAACAGTTACCGATGAATCTACCAAGGAAGGCCTTTTCGGCGTAAATATCATGGTTATAAGCACCAACGAAAAGGTAAAGACAGGAACAAGCACCGATTTTGATGGTAATTACGAAATTGTACTTCCAGCAGGTTCATACAAGATAAAATACAACTACATCGGTTACAAGAACCATCACGAAGATGTAACTATTTCTAGTTCAGATGTTACAAAGAATGTTGCTTTGGCTCAGGATGCGGAAATCATTGACGAGGTTGTTGTGAGTGCCGGTAAGTACGAACAGAAGTTGCAGGACATTACAATTTCAATGGAGGTTTTGAAACCGCAGGCTATTGAAAGCAAGAATACCTATAATATAGAATCATCTCTTAACAAGGTTCCTGGCGTTGATGTAAACAACCATCAGCCGAGTATCCGTTCTTGCACGGGTTGGAGCTATGGTGCTGGCAGCCGCGTTATGATACTTGTTGATGAAATGCCAATTATGTCAGCTGACATAGGCGATGCCAAGTGGAACTATATTCCTACCGAGAACATTTCGCAGGTGGAGGTTTTGAAAGGTGCTTCTTCGGCATTGTTCGGTTCGCAGGCTTTGGGTGGCGTGATAAACATCCGTACTGCCTATCCGACAGCCGAGCCTATGACAAAAGTAAATGCATTCTTTGGCGTTTATGGCGATCCAGCCGATGAGCGTTTCAAATGGTGGGGCAAAGAACAGAATCCTGCATACTATGGAGGTAGTTTCCTGCATAGCCAGCAGTTTGGCAACTTTGACTTTGTGCTTGGTGGAAACTTCTACAAGAACGAAGGTTTCCGAAATACAGAAAACGAACGCCGTGCACGACTGAACACAAATCTCCGCTATCGTTTCAAGAATGTTGAGGGATTGTCTGTAGGCGTAAATGCCAACTACATGCTAAACCAGATTAGCGACTTCTTCATGTGGCAATCGGATACGATGCCGTATGTTTCTAATACTATGTTTGGTGGTTCTTCTGCACCTACTCAGGGATACAGGGTAAATGTTGACCCCTTTGTGCAATACATTTGTCCTAAAAACGAAGACAGGCACAGCCTGCGTACCCGTTTCTTCCGTACATTGAACGAGGTTGCCATTGATACAATGAAGAATAGCCTCGGTGATGTTTGGTATGCCGAGTATCAATACCAGAAAACATTGGAACACTGGAAGATTTCGGCTGGTGCTGTAGAAAACTACCAGGAAGTTGTTTCGAACATGTTCAACAACCACTATAGCAACGAAGTTGCTGCATACGTTCAGGGAGATGCCCGCTACGGACTGTTGAAATTCTCGCTTGGCGTGCGTTTCGAATATTTCAAGGTTGACACATCAATGACTAAGACTGAACTACGCTTTGGCAAGGATACCATTAATATTCCCGTTAAGCCTGTTGCCCGACTTGGTGTCAACTATCAGGTTGCCGAAGCTACTTTCTTGCGTGCATCGTTTGGACAGGGCTACAGATTCCCTGCTGTTTCCGAAAAGTTCATTTCGATGGCTCTTGGTGCTGTAAAGGTTTTCCCGAACAACAACCTTAATCCCGAAACAAGCTGGAGCGTAGAAGTCGGTGCAAAGCAGGGCTACAAGTTCGGAAAATGGAAAGGTTTTGCCGATGCTGCCGTGTATTTCCAGCGCATGTACAATATGATGGAGTTTGGCTTTGTTGTGCTGAATTCGCTTACAGGTGAAGCTTACGAAATTGGTCAGGTTGGCGACCCCGAGATGGGATTCCAGTGTGCCAATGTTGGAAATGCCGACATCTTTGGTGTTGACCTTTCTGGCGTAATTACTGGTCCGCTTGGCAACTGGGGTGAACTTAATGCAATGGTCGGCTATACCTACAACAATCCGAAATACATTTCCGATGACATTGACCCGTCAACATCAACCGACGACAAAACTTTGAAATACAGATACAAACATTCTATTAAGGCTGATCTGAGCATAAGTGCAAAATGGTTTGAAGTTGGTTTCGACCTTGTTTGGAAGAGCAAAGTTAAGAATGTTGACCGCTTGTTCTGCGATGAACGTCCTGCCGAAGAAGTTATCAGCGACTATGCTATTTTGAGCGCCATGATACTTCCTGGGTATTGGGACTACCGCATCAGGACTGCCGAACAGAATTTCTGGAATATCGACTGCTATATAGGTGTAAAAATTTACAAGGAAACAAAGCTGTCGTTCCATGTGAAGAACCTTTTGAATCAAGTATATTGTGGACGTCCGGGCGACATTTGCGCACCACGCCGCTTTGAAGTATCATTATCAGCAAAATTTTAATATTTAGAATATGAAGAAAGTTTTAACATTTGTATTATTCATTGCATTGGCATTTGCGGTAAATGCTCAAACAGCCGGTGCAGGACCTTTGGTTATTTGTGGAGAAGGAGAATCGTGCCCTCCAGATTATAATGGACATTTTTCAAGTGGTATAGTTCCATACGCCCCAGATGTAAACAGTGAATATTTTCCTATTATAAGGGCTTGTGAACCTTTAGAAGATGTTTGCATTACTATGCATTGTCCTCAATCCATTGACCTTTCAGCAGTTGGACTGGGAAGCAATACTATTAATTTAAGAGGTATTGAAGTAAAAGGTTTTGGTGGTCTTCCTGAAGGAGTTTCATATTGCCTATCTGACGCCAACTGGGTTCCAGATGGTTATTACACAATACATCTTACGGGAACTCCTATGCAAGCAGGAACTTACCAACTTAAATTAAGTGCAGTGTTGTCAGGGGGAACTTTTTTGTCAGTAAATACTGACCTTATTTATCCAAACGGAATGGATGCTATACAGGTTACAGTACAAGAAGCTACGCCTCTTGTGGCAGGCTTCACCGCCGATGCAACCGAAATAACCGCTGGTACAGCAGTAAATTTCACAAATACATCAACAGGTTATCAGGCAACTCGCACTTGGACTTTTGAAGGTGGCAACCCTGCAACTTCAACCGATGAAAATCCGCGTGTAATATATTCTACTCCTGGTACATATCGAGTTTCCTTGACAGTGACTAACGCTTGTGGCGAAAACACTAAGACAGAAGAAACATATATTACCGTTACAGAACCGCAGACAGGCGAGCCTCCGGTAGCAGATTTTTATCCTGCCTTATATATATTGGCAGAGGGCTTCAAGGTTGAATTCACCGATCTTAGCACTAACTTGCCGACATCATGGAGCTGGACTTTTGAAAACGGCACACCAGCAACATCCACCGAACAAAATCCAGTGGTAACGTATGCAGAAGAAGGAGATTTCCTTGTAACACTAGTTGCCGAAAATGAGTATGGACGTGATTCTATTGCACGCACAATAAACATTACGGGCATCAACGACTACAACGTTGACGATATGGTAAGCGTTTATCCCAACCCGGCAAGCAGCATACTCAACATCGAGGCAGAAAATCTAATTTCGGTAACAATACTTGACATGTCGGGAAAAATTGTTTACTTTGCGCTCGAAAATTGTTCGGCAACCAGCATCGACCTCAGCGGTTTTGCCAATGCCGAATACGTTGTGAAGGTGGAAACAGAAAACGGACGCTCTTTGAAACGAATAATAAAAACAAGGTAATTTACGATTTTAGATTTACGATTGAATTTTCAAATCATCAAATTTTCAAATCATCAAATTTTCGAATATTTAAACTTTAAAAATTATAGCGATGAAAAAAATTTTACTTTCAATGATTGCAATCTTCGCAATGACAATTTGCGGATTCGCACAGATGCCAGTTTGCGCTGATGCTTGTGCTCCTCACGCAAACGATGCTGACTATTCTACAGGTGTAATACCTACTTATCCGACAGCTTTTGCACCTTTAACCGTTGGTGTACCAGTTGACGAATGTATTAGCATTAAAATTCCGAATCAGATAAGCGGTTCGGCTATTAATTCTGCACTGGGCTTTGTTAACATAACTGTCAACAGTGTTAATGTAAATGGACTTGTTGGCCTTCCCGATGGATTGGAGGCTTGTGCAAGTGCAAACCCGATGGCAGCAAATGGCACCTATACCTTGCGTATTACAGGAACTCCTACAACTGCTGGAGATTATCCATTAAATATGAGAGCAGAGATTGATGGAGAATCGAACTTCCCATTGATTTCAATGTCAACTGTCAATGGTTATACAAATGGAACTAATGGCGTTTCAACAAACATCACCATTACTGTAGTAGAAGCAGGTGGCCTTGCAGCAAATTTCTCGACAAACCCTTCAGCTACTGGCATGTTGTCGCAGGCAGTACACATTACAGAAGGCGAAACTGTTGCTTTTAGCGACCTCAGCACAGGTGCCGACCACATTGCATGGACATTCGAAGGTGGCAATCCTGCTACTTCAACCGATGCAAATGTAACCGTTACATACGCAACAGCAGGTACTTACACAGCAACTCTTACAGCTTACAATGAAGACGAATCGGTTAGCGACAGCAAGTCGGTTTCGATAGAAGTTAGCGAATTTGTCATATCAGCAAGCTTCACTACCGATCCCGCTGCTACAGGATTCCTTACTCAGTCGGTAACTATCGAACAGGGACAGACAGTTGCTTACACCAATACCAGCACCAACGCACACCACATTGCATGGTCGTTTCCTGGCGGTGACCCAGCTACTTCAACAACGGACAATGTTACTGTAACTTATAATACAGTAGGTACTTTCATAACCGAACTTATTGCTTACAACGAAGGTGAAACCGACAGTGATACAGCAACACTTACTATCACAGTAAACGCATCGGCAGAAAATGCTGTTACAGCAGACTTCACTACCAATCCAGAGGCTACCGACTTAGGTGGTTATGCGTCATATATTTCAATCAACCAGTATGAAACGATAACATTTACCAATGCAAGTAGCGAAAACACTCACCACATTGCTTGGACATTCGAAGGCGGTTCTCCTGCAACTTCAACCGAAAATACTGTTGAAGTTACTTACAATGAGACTCCAAGTGGGCTCTACTTTACTGCAACACTTACTGCTTACAACGAGGACGAAACAATCAGCAACAGCAAATCTGTATATATAAGAGTTGCTTCTGTTGACCCAGATGCAGTTGAAGCAAACTTCACTACTGACCCAGAATACACAGACTGGTATATCACGCGAATGCTTGATATTGAAGTAGGAACAACTGTTACCTACACAAGCACTTGCAATGCAAACACCGACCACATCGCATGGACATTTGAAGGTGGAACCCCAGGAACATCAACCGAAAATACTGTTGCAGTTACTTACGCAACAGCAGGTAGCTATACAACAACCCTTGTTGCATACAACTCAGATGAAACAAGAACCGATACCATTACTCTTTCAGTAACCGTTACCGATGAGTCTGCTGTTGACGAAAATGCAATAAGCGAAATCAGCGTATATCCTAACCCGACAAGCTCTGTTATCAACATTGCTGCCGAAGGTATGCAGAACATTACTATCATCGACATGACTGGCCGCGTAGTAATGAGCAAGGATGTAAATTCCGACTTTGAAACTATCGATGCCGAAGGCTTTGCAAAGGCTAACTATATGGTTAGAATTGCAACTGCAGATGGCATTGTTGTAAAGAACATAGTTGTAGAATAGACTTTGTCATATTTATGTTAGGGGTGTGAGGCTTAGCTTCGCACCCTTTTTTTGTGTCCATCGAAAACCATACAAATAAAATATATAGAAAAAATCTTGGTAAATGAAGAAAAAGGTGTTTACTTTGCCCTCACAAAAATAAAAAGACGTCTTAAATTTTATAGCTATGAAGAGATTTTTACTTTCTGCAATTGCAATCTTTGCAATGAGCATGTGCACTTTCGCACAGAGCATCGTGTGTACCGACAATGCATGTACACCAATCACCGACCAGACTTTCAGCAATACCAGCGTTCCGTATTACTGTCCGCAGTCGCTTACATTCGAACAGGGGCAAGCCGTTGACGTATGTATTACAATCATGTGTCCAGAAACGACTAACGTTACAGCTTACGGATTCCCCGCTACGGCACAAATCCAGAGCCTTACCATTACGGGCTTTTCAAATCTGCCCGAAGGTTTGTCGTACTGCGTAAGCCGCGTTGATTTGGATCCGACAACAAATGTCTATGCAACAATTCACATCACAGGTACAGCGCCATCAACCAATGAAGACTACGACCTCGAATTGTCTGGCATTTTTACAGGAACAGCAAGTGCATTTAGTCAAACTATACCATTGGAAAACGAAAATGTTACTTTTGCAACAGGCATTGTATTGACTATTGGAGAAGGACAATCACTGCCATCTGAAATTGTTTGCGACGACCCGTGTCCTGCCGTAACCAACCAGCCGATGAGCCAGACTACAATTCCGTACTATGCTCCCGAAGAACTTACCTACAATGTGAACGAAGCCGTTGATGTTTGCATCACAATCCAATGCCCGGCAAATACCAATGTTGAATATATGGGAATGCAGGCTGCCGCAACAATTACAAGTATGACTATCACAGGCTTCTCCAACTTGCCAGACGGACTTTCATACTGCGTAAGCCGCGTTGATATGGATCCGACAACCAACAACTATGCAACACTGCATCTTACTGGAACACCAACTACTGCTAACGAATACGACCTTAACATTTCGTGCAATGTAACTGGAACAGCAAATGTAATGGGAAACAATGTGCCACTTAACAATCAGGCTGTAACTTTCCCGACTGGCATTGTTGTAACAATCGAGGAAGAAACTTCAAATTCTGTTGTTGCTAACTTTACAACCAATCCAGAAGCAACCCAATTGCTCGGCGGTTCAACTGTTTACATTACTGCTGGACAAACTATCACATATACTAATACCAGCGAAAACGCAACAAGCATAGCGTGGACTTTCGAAGGTGGTAATCCAGCAACTTCAACTGAAAACACTGTAACTGTTACATACGCAACAGCAGGTGTATATACTACTACACTTGTTGCATACGGTGAAAATGACACACAAAATACAAAGACCATAGGTGTTAATGTAAGCGAACCGAGTACAGAACTCGCTGCCGCTTTATCTACAACTCCTGCTGCAGAAGAAGGTGTTGTAAATATTACAGTTGGTGGAGCTATTACATTCACCGATGAAAGCCAAAATGCCGACAGCATTGCATGGACTTTCGAAGGTGGTAATTTGGAAACATCTTCTGAAAGCAGCGTAGAAGTTACATACGCAACTGCTGGTACTTACACTGCAAGACTTGTTGCTTTCGCAGAAGACAGAGAATTAACCGACACTGCAACCGTTTCGATAATCGTAAGTGAAGAACCAGTAGCACCAGAAGTTACTGCAAGTTTCACTACAAATCCAGAACCAACACAATATAATGACTATATATTCATCGAAATTAATGCTGGAGAAACAATTACCTACAACAACACCAGCCAAAATGCAGCAAGCATAGCTTGGACTTTCGAAGGTGGTAATCCTGCAACTTCAACTGAAAACATAGTAACAGTAACTTATGTAGAAGGAGGAGTTTTCTCTACAGCACTCACAGCGTACAACGAAGACCAATCGGAAAGCAACACAAAGACGATAACTGTATATGTAGCTGAGATAATTGATAATGTTGACGAATCCGCTATCAGCGAAATCAATGTTTATCCTAACCCGACCAGCTCTGTTATCAACATTGCTGCCGAAGGTATGCAGAACATCACCATCATGGATATGGCTGGTCGCGTAGTAATGAGCAAGGATGTAAACTCCAACTTTGAAACTATCGATGCTGAAGGCTTTTCGAAGGCAAACTATATGGTTAGAATCGCAACTACTGACGGTGTTGTAGTAAAGAACATTGTTGTAGAATAAAGTATTGTCATAATTCATATTTGAGGCGGGAGTGTAATGCTTTCGCCTTTTTT
>JAGCNN010000057.1 GCA_017645925.1 Bacteroidales bacterium | reverse complement strand
GCTCTCCTGTATATGTAGATGTACTATAATTTGTATTAGGATAGATTTCTCCATAAGCATAAAAATCTCCTCTATCTTCCGGCGTTGCAGCACCTACATTGCATTTTGCCCACATAGTTCCGCTTGGAAGCCCAAGGTCAACATACTCGTGACCATTGTACGAACGGTTTATATTAGTAATTGCCGCCATAATCCTATGATACACAGAATCGGCATATTCCTTAGTCACAATATCATTGGGGTCGACAGGTGCTGCAAGATTGGATATGTTCATTCCGCCAGCATCGTTTCCTGCCTCAAGCACTGTCGACAAGGCAGGTGCCCTAGGAGGAGTCAACGCTCGCGACTCGAACCTGCCAGTTTCGGAATT
The DNA here is from genome assembly GCA_017645925.1 of Bacteroidales bacterium. Lineage (GTDB taxonomy): Bacteria > Bacteroidota > Bacteroidia > Bacteroidales > ML635J-15 > Bact-19. The sequence goes on along the minus strand of JAGCNN010000057.1, from coordinate 14,257 downwards.
ATATACCAAAGCATCGCCATTCTCGGGATTCTCAACATAAAAATCAATTCCTTCAAGCCTGTTAGCCTTCCCTGCAACAAATGAGTAGAAATTGCTGGTCAGCTCATAACAGCCCTGAGTCCTGTAATCGGACATGCCATCTGTCTTGTAATCAACCTGAATCCAGAAGTCACCATTTTCCCACGGAATCTGCGTAAAAGATGTTCCATAGGACGACATACCTCTGTTAAGCATCACGGACACATAGCCATTGGAGTTTGTTGTTGTGGTGGTAGTTGTGGTATATATCGGATTTCCTTCCGGTCCTCCTTCGCGTAATATCAGTTGCAACCTCACATTGGTATCGGGCAGAATATTGCCAGTGGTATCACGCAAAACTGCCGAAAAATTGACCGTCTGCGGTACATTCTGCGCATACAATGTAGCCACAGCCAGCACAAATAGGATCAATATAGCTATTCTCTTCATAATCATTCACTTTTTACTGTTTCACAATTTTTGCACTTGCCTTACCTATCCTCATTATATAGGTACCATTTGCAAGCTGCGACAAATCTACCGAAAATTCATTGCCAAAACTATCTATTGCTCGCGAAATCACAAGCTCTCCATTCGTATCATAAATTTCCACAAGGGAACTTCCCGAAGCACAATCGGAATCCCTTACCGTCACATTTACAAAATATGCCGTAGGGTTAGGATAAACTGAAATACCTTCTCCCATTGCCACTCGGTTACGAATGCCATCATCATCATCGTCATCTGGAAGCGAATCGTTGACATTATCCGGGGTATCCACATATTCCGACGTAATTGTCAACGAACCGTTTTCGCCATACAATACACTGCCAAAAGTTCCACCAAATGAATACTGCACAAACTCATCACCGCCCGACTGGGAATAAAAACCGATATTGTCAAGATTCTGTGCATTAACAATTGAACAACAAGTAATTATCGTCCCTATTAAAAACAAACTTTTTATTCTACTCATAATAATCTAGTATATAATTTTTGCAAATATAATTTTCTTTTCACTACTATGACAACTTAAAAGTCAATTTAGTTGTCTGGGGATGAAAAAAAATTTCACAAATCTTGTTGATAAAAATATCCCCACGCCTATTTTTTACCACTTCCAACGGAAATTTCTTCATTACCTTTGTGCATAAATCTTAAAACTAGCACAATATGACACTGATAAAATCAATATCGGGCATCCGCGGAACTATTGGCGGACAAATTTCGGAAAACCTCACCCCCATCGACATAGTAAAGTTCACCAGCGCATACGGCATCTGGAACCGCAAGCAGGGTCTAGCCAACAACAAAATCGTTGTCGGTCGTGATGCTCGCCTTTCGGGACAGATGGTTGAAAACATCGTAGTTTCGACGTTGGTATCGCTTGGGTTTGAAGTAATTAATATAGGTATGGCAACCACGCCAACCACCGAAATGGCTGTAATTCTGGAAAAGGCTGCCGGCGGAATCATCATCACAGCCAGCCACAACCCCAAGCAGTGGAACGCACTTAAGCTCCTCAACTGCCACGGCGAATTTCTCACCGACAAGGAAGGCAAGGACGTGCTTGCAATTGCCGAATCGGAAGACTTCACCTACAACGACATCGACCATCTCGGCAAGGAAACCAAGATTGCCAACTACGAAGACAAGCACATTGACATGGTATTGAAGATGAAAGTCCTGAACCTTGATGCAATAAAGGCAGCAAACTTCAAGGTTGTAATCGACTGCGTGAACTCGGTTGGCGGAATCGTACTGCCAAAACTTTTGAAGAGACTTGGCGTGAACAATATAGTTGAACTTAACTGCGAAGCAAACGGGCATTTTGCACACACACCCGAACCTATTCCCGAAAACCTTACCCAGATTGCATCGGAAATGCCGAAGCAGAACGCAAATGTCGGCTTTGTGGTTGACCCCGATGTTGACAGGCTTGCAATAATATGCGAGGACGGACAGATGTTCGGCGAGGAATACACGTTGGTTTCGGTTGCCGACTACATTTTGTCGAAGACTCCGGGCAACACGGTTTCAAATATGTCATCGACACGTGCTTTGCGCGACGTTACCGAAAAGTATGGTTGTGCGTACAATGCAGCCGCTGTTGGCGAAGTAAACGTCGTTACCAAGATGAAGGAAACCAATGCTGTCATCGGTGGCGAAGGCAACGGTGGTGTGATTTACCCAGAGGTTCACTATGGTCGCGATGCCCTTGTCGGAATTGCGTTGTTCCTTTCACTTATGGCAGAAAAGAAAATAAAAGTTAGTGAATTGCGCCGCACATTCCCCGAATATTCAATTTCAAAGAATAAGATTCAGCTCAACGAAAAAATCAACGTTGACAACATTTTGAAGACAATGGCAGCCAAATACGCTGGAAATCCTGTTTCCACCATCGACGGCGTAAAAATTGAGTTCCCCGACACAAAGGAATGGGTACATCTGCGCAAGTCGAACACCGAACCCATCATCCGCATCTACTCCGAAAGCAGCACTATTGAAAAAGCCGATGTGCTTGCAAAAAGAATAATGAAAGAGATAGAAGCAATTTACAATTAGCAATTGATAATGTAATATGTGGCGACGCGGCATGCCGCATCGCACAATAAACAAACAAGAATTATGGAAGTCGCTACGCGAGAAATTAAACAAATAGAAACAAATCTTTCAATATATTTGTTAGATTTGAAAAGAATTTGGACTATTTCTGTCCGTAGGACACTAAAAAATAATTAACAATTGATAATAATACAGACGATGCGTCTCAAAATAAAAAAAGTTCCGCCAGTTGACGGAACTTTTTTATTCTATAATATCTAGATTTACAGCTTTGGACCAGCCTCAACCAATTTCTTGCCTGCTGGGTTGGATGTAAACTTAACAAAGTTCTTGATGAAACGCTCTGAAAGGTCGCGAGCCTTTACATTCCATTCTTCTGCAGTTGCGTAGGTGTCGCGCGGGTCGAGAATCTTTGGATCTACGCCTGGCAATGCTGTTGGAACCTCAAAGTTGAAATACGGAATCATCTTTGTCGGGGCTGTAAGTATTGAACCATCAAGAATTGCATCAATAATGCCACGGGTATCCTTTATTGAGATACGCTTGCCTGTGCCGTTCCAACCAGTGTTAACCAAATAAGCCTTTGCGTTGCTCTTTTCCATACGCTTTACAAGTTCCTCAGCATACTTTGTCGGGTGCAATTCGAGGAATGCCTGTCCGAAACATGCACTGAAAGTTGGAGTTGGTTCGGTGATACCACGTTCCGTACCAGCCAACTTAGCTGTAAAACCGCTAAGGAAGTAGTACTTGCACTGTTCTGGAGTAAGGATTGATACTGGAGGAAGAACGCCAAATGCATCTGCCGAAAGGAAAATAACATTCTCGGCTGCAGGTGCTGCACTTACAGGGCGAACAATCTTCTCAATATGGTCAATTGGGTAGCTTACGCGGGTATTTTCGGTAACGCTCTTGTCTGCAAAATTGATTTTGCCCTTTTCGTCAACGGTAACATTTTCCAAAAGTGCATTGCGACGAATTGCGTTGTAGATGTCGGGTTCGCTGTCCTTGTCGAGGTTGATAACCTTTGCGTAGCAGCCGCCTTCAAAATTGAATACGCCCTCATCGTCCCAGCCGTGTTCATCGTCACCGATGAGCAGACGTTTTGGATCGGTAGAAAGGGTGGTCTTGCCAGTACCGCTAAGTCCGAAGAAGATAGCGGTGTGCTTGCCCTGCATGTCGGTATTGGCCGAGCAGTGCATTGCTGCAATGCCTTGCAATGGAAGATAGTAGTTCATCATCGAGAACATACCCTTCTTCATTTCGCCACCGTACCATGTGTTGAGGATAACCTGCTCGCGGCTGGTGATGTTGAATACAACTGCGGTTTCGCTGTTAAGGCCGAGTTCCTTGTAGTTTTCAACCTTTGCCTTCGAAGCTGTGTAAACGGTGAAATTCGGTTCAAAAGTCTTGAGTTCTTCCTCGGTCGGCTTGATGAACATGTTGCGTACAAAGTGAGCCTGCCATGCAACTTCCATGATGAAGCGTACATTCATGCGGGTATCCTTGTTGGCACCGCAAAAAGCATCAACAACAAAGAGTTCCTTGTCGCAAAGCTGCTTCTTAGCAAGGTCCTTTACAACATTCCAAGTCTCCTGCGAGCAAACGTGGTTGTCGTTTTTGTACTCGTCGGTCGTCCACCATACAGTATCCTTCGAATTTTCATCCATAACGATGAATTTGTCCTTAGGAGAACGACCAGTATAAATACCTGTCATTACATTTACTGCATCAAGTTCCGTGAGCTGACCTTTGTCGAATCCCTCAAGAGACGGATCCATCTCAAAATTGAACAATTCCTCGTACGAAGAATTATAGTGAAGTTTCTTTACACCTGTTATGCCTATCTTGGCAAGGTCTTTCAATATCTTTTCGTTCATGTGAAAATATTTTATTTTGTTATTTATTATTCAATTATTGTCATATCCGAATATTTCACGTCGAATAAGCCATCTGTTACCATTTGGGTTTCGCTGTTGTTGTCTATATAATTGAAAAAGAATGTTCCCTTTATTATCTTGTCCTGAGTATTGTATTCGGTAATGGTGATTGCGCCAGTTGTTGCCGGATAATTATAGAATCCAGACTGGAAATATCCAGACACATCATCGCCGAAGTAATGAACGCCAGTGGTTACGTTTTGAGGCATCTGCAAGGTTATGCTCTGCCAAGCCTCCGAACGGTCGCATGCGCCGCTTACAATCATTGCTGTATCGTTCCTTATGCCCGATATGTCTTTGGTGTTCCAAATTACGCCATTGCGAGAGAAATTGAAAACGCTGTTGTATGTTTCCTCCTCGAAATTGTAGTAGGTGTAAGGTACGTTGGAGAATTTTCCTTCAGTAACCGACCTTGACGAACCATCTGACTTGCATGCCTTGAAGTGGAATTCACCACCAAGCGTGTGGTTTTCCTCGTTGAGAGACGACAACCTTACAAAACCGCTGCCATCACCTGTAAGCGTAGAAAATCTTTCGGTGCCCGAAACCATGTTTGGAATGAACTCGGCATAATGCCCGTTTGTAGGTGAAAATGTATATTCGCCCAACTGTTTTGAATTCAATGTTATAATGATTGTCTGTCCGTTTGCTGACGTTCCTGTAACCTTTACCTTATGTTCGCTCACAATGGCAGTAGGGTCGGAACCGCGCCAGTTGGAGCCGTTAACAAGCCCATACATAGCCACAAGGTTGGTTTTTCCGGAACTTGTTCCTTGACAAGAATATATAAATGGAAGTGCCCCTATCAACAGCACCAACAACATTAAGGATAAATTATTTTTCATACAAATACAATTTTGTCAGAAATTGCAAATATAGTCATTTTTAAGTCAACAAAATGATTTTTGGCAAAATATACCAATAAAATTATGTTGAAAATATTTTTAAAAATAATTTTGGCATTTTGAAAAAAGCATATAATTTTGCACCCGCGTTTTCCGCTTTTTAGGAAAGCACACGATTTAGCACGGAGAGGTGGGTGAGTGGCTGAAACCACCAGTTTGCTAAACTGACGTACTGGGTTACCGGTACCGGGGGTTCGAATCCCCCTCTCTCCGCAAAAAAATAGCGAAGCAGTTGCTTCGCTATTTTTGTTTTCCTGCAAATCATTGAATGCTTGCATTCTAAAGGAATTGCAGGAAAACAAAAATGAAAACGCAGTGAAACAAGTTTTCTATTTTTTTGCAAGGACGCCCGCGGCAGCGCAAGGGATATGCAATCCCCCATAACACTTCACTTTATAGTTTTGTTCCAAAGAACTTGCAGGAAAACAAAAATGGAAAACGCAATGAAACAAGTTTTCTATTTTTTGCAAGGACGCCCGCAGCAGCGCAGGAAAGCTATAATCCCCAACTCTATACCAACAAAAAAACGCTGCGATATACAGCGTTTTTTCTTTTTAATGTACTACTCAATTCAACTAATCGTCAATATAACAAGCACCAGCTAATGCAGAAACAACAAGTTCTCCGTCATAAATCCAATACCAAGTTCCTAGCCCCTCACCGAACAATCTCGGAATCATTATCTTGGCAATGTCGTCGGTACTATAAACGGTATCCTTTGTTATAAGACTTTTTTCTACAAGCATAAAGCGCGGATTGTTTTGTCCTGCATTTGTCTTTGCTATGCCTTCTGTATCGAACACAACCTTGTCGATGCAATCGAGACCATTTTTCTTGACATACGAAGCGGCAGCTTCTTCATTTTCGGCAGAAATCACAAGATATATAGGTGCCAAATTGACAATCTCCTTTTTGCCAATCAGCGAATCAATAAGCATCTTATCGCCATCCGATATTTCATCCTTGCAACACAAAGTAACAACCTTATACTGCCAGCAGTCAATCTTGTTCTGCGTCTTTACCAAGCCTATAACTGGATTTGTTTCTGCATTATTCTTCTCCTTGTATTCTTCCCATTCCTTATGCTTCTTCTCAAGGTCGGCACGACACGAATCAATGTACTCCTTGTAGTCGCGGTCGGTCTTAGTAAGTTTCAAAAAATTAACCCTCACAACCGAATTGTCTTTTTTACGGCTGATATCGACAAGTATCCTGCCGTTATAATACCGAGGCCAGACCTTATTGTCATATATTGAACCCAAGTAGTTAAAATCCTTGTCTATAACGATAAGCTCGTGTACCCGCGCACCATAATAGTCGGAATCGTAAAACTTATAATCCCAATAAACATTACTTGTTTCGTCATATTCAAGTGACACACTCAATTCTTTGCTGTCGCCAGCTACCAGAGGAACGTCAACAGGAATAACCGTATCCAATAAAACTAATTCCTTCTGTTTTACATTATCTACTCCACTCATCTTTTTGCCAGTTGCCAAATCGTAGTACGACAGAGTATTATCTCGCGAAACAAACACAAGTACGTCCTTCCCATCAATGTCAATAAGAGCCTCGGGAGTCGTTATATCACCAAGATTTCTATCTCCCTCTTCTATTAAAACTTCCTGCGTCTTATACACTTCCAGTTCGTAAACTGCAGGTCCGGACTTCGTGTTACGGTTGCACGAAATCAAAGTCGCCATTAATGCGGCAACTCCTAATAGCCAAAATGAATTTCTCATAAAACTAATCTCCTAAAATTTAAATGTTATACGAATAAAATCAAACTTGCCTGTCTTTACTTTTTTCTCCAAAGCGCAGTGCCTTCTCCGGAATGGTTATACATATCATTATACCAAATTACCACCGACAAAGATAAACATTTATCTTTACGAAAGGTTTAAAAAATCATTTAATATGTATATAACACAAAACAATCGGATTTATTGTGTATCCATTCTTATTTGTGCTAATATAAGTTTGTTTGACCGCAAAAATACAGCCCAGAGTTTTTCGCATCGAAAAAAGTAGTACATTTGCAAAAAAATTTTTTGATATGTACCTTAACAAAGTTATGCTTATCGGACGGCTTGGTGTAAAGCCCGAAATTCGTTATGTAAAGGAAGATACCCCAGTAGCAACTTTCCGCATGGCTACTACCGAACCTTACCGCACAAAGGAAGGCGAAAAACGCGAAATTACAGAATGGCACAATATAGTTGCGTGGAGAAACCTTGCAAAATTCTGCGAAACCTACCTCGACAAAGGTATGCTCATTTACCTTGAAGGCCGTCTGCAAACACGCAGCTGGCAGGCACAGGACAACACCACACGCTACACGACCGAAATCCTCGCCGATGTTATCCGCATGATGGAGCCAAAGTCGGCACGCGACGGGCAGCAAGTAACACAAAGCGAACCGTTATCGCAACCAGCGGATGCCCAGCCATTTGCCGAGCAACCTGCACAAACTCAAGCTGCAGCGGAACCTAACGCTTTCCAACCGGCAGCAGAACCAGAAGATGATTTGCCGTTCTAATAAATGTTTCTAAGTTTTTATGGCTGCGCCGTTTCAATGTTTCAGGTTGTTTTCAACTTTTAACTTCGTTGATGGTTTTGGCGTTCAATGTTCAACGTTCAAGGTTCAACGCACAACCTTCAACTCATAACTCTTAACTTTTAACTCTCAACTGAATTGGATTCTGACCCTTATAATCAATCGACAATAATAGGATTTATCGTAGTGATAATCCTGCTCGTATGTTCCGGATTAGTTTCGGCAAGCGAGACTGGCTTTTTTGGACTTTCGGCAAACGACAAGGAAAAAATCCGCAAAGCAAAGACCGCAAAAGGAAAACTAATAGCAAAACTGCTCTCTGAACCCGAAAAATTGCTTGCAACCATACTTGTTGCCAACAATTTCATCAATATTGCAATCGTAATAATCACTGCATTTTTGTCCGACAGGATTTTTGCCCACATCGACAATACCGTGCTGGTGATTATTCTGCAAACCGTTGTTATTACATTCATAATCTTGCTATTTGGAGAGATGATTCCAAAGATTCTTGCGGCAAAATATCCGTTGTCAATTTCAAAGTTCATGGCTTACCCGCTACGAGTATTGGAACCGTTGTGCTATCCGTTCAGCATAATACTCATAAAATCGACCAATGCCGTAAAGAAGCGCCTGCAGAAGAAGCATACTTCCGAAATCAGCATCGAGGACTTGTCGCAAGCCATAGAACTCGCTTCCGACGACCTGAAGGACGACCGCGAAATGCTTGAGGACATCGTAAACTCCTCATCGCTAGATGCACGCGAAATAATGACCTCGCGCGTTGACGTTTTCGCCATAGAATACAATGCAAAATTTTCGAAGGTAATTGGCGACATCGTAGAATCGGGCTTCTCGCGAATTCCAGTTTATGAGGACAATCTTGACAACATCATGGGAATCCTCTACATAAAGGATGTGCTTGCCCATGTGGACGACCACGACTTTGACTGGCACAAGTTAATACGTCCGCACTTTATTGTCCCCGAAACCAAGAAGATAAACGACATGCTGTCCGATTTCCAGTCAAAGAAGATGCACATTGCAATCGTAATCGATGAATACGGAGGCGTAAGCGGAATTGTAACACTTGAGGACATTCTTGAGGAATTTGTTGGCGAAATCCACGATGAGTTCGACACCGACGAGGACATGTTCAAGAAGATTGACGACCGCACCTATGAGTTTGACGCCAAGACCAGCATAGTGGATTTCTGCAAGATAGTGGATGTTGACTACGAGTTGTTCCAAGAAACCAAAGGCGAATCGGAAACTCTTGCCGGAATGTTACTTGAAATCAACCAAGAAATACCTGCCAAGGACAAAACCATAAGCATCAAGGACTTTGATTTTACGGTAACGGCATCCAACGAGCGAAGAATAAAGAAAATACGCGTAAAGCTACCTAAACAAGAAAATACCGACAACGATGAAAAATAAGATTGCCGCCATAATCATAATGCTAACCATCTGCATTGCTATGTTTTGTGCATGTGGAGAAAAAGGTTATGCACCAAGACCAAAAGGCTATTTCCGCATCGATTTTCCCGAAAAAACATATAAGCAGTACAATGGAGAATGTCCGTTCAAGTTCGAGATTCCTGAGTATTCGTTCCTGATAAAGGAAAAAGAGGATTGCTGGTTCGACATTTATTTTCCAAAGTACAAAGCTACTGTTTACATGACCTACCGCGCTGTGAACAACGACATTGACACCCTTTTGAACGATGCACACGACTTCGCCTACAAGCACACCATAAAGGCCGATGCCATCGAGGAAAACATTTTTGAAAAGGATTCGTCGCAGGTATATGGATGCCTCTACAACATCAAGGGCAATGTGGCTTCGCAGGTACAGTTTTTCCTTACTGATAGCACAACACATTTCATGCGCGGTTCGCTGTATTTCGAGGCACATCCCAACAAGGATTCGCTTGCCCCAGTGGTAGATTTTGTCCGCGAAGACATAGAACATTTTATGGAGAGTTTTGAATGGCGGTAATTTGTGGAGGCGCGGCGCGCCACGCCACCACTACCGCAAAAACATTATCAATTGCCCATTGTTAATTTACAAATCCATATTACCCGACCATTCCCTCCTTGCCTTCTGGAAAATGGAAGAAACAGAGGAGCAACTTCGTGCAATGTGCAATCTCACCGACGAAGACAACCATGTAATAGAGCGTTGCTCCGCCGACAAACGCCGCATAGAACTGCTAGCGGTACGCACGCTGCTGAAAACCACAGGAATAAACCAGAACATTCACTACAACGACCGTAAACCATATCTCGACAACGGCTACATATCCATAAGCCATTCGTCAAACATAGCAGCAATAATCTTCAACCCCGACTTCCCTGTCGGCATCGACATTGAAACCATTTCCCCACGCATACGCCGCATAGCTACGCGGGCATTTTCAGAATCGGAACTTGCTGCCGCCGACGACGACCTTGAGAAACTGACCGTCCTATGGAACTGCAAAGAATGTGTTTTCAAACTGGCCAACGATGAAGGTATTGATTTCCGCAATAAAATTGAAGTCGCCCTACCAACAAACTTTATGCTTCCAGAAATATGCTCATCGATGCAAAACCCAGAGGGAAAACCGCTTGGTATCAGAGCATCATTATACAGGGAGGTTTATTTTTCGCTTTCTGCAATTAAAATAGAAGGCAATACGGCTGTGTGGGGAAGAAGCTTATAATGACAAAAGGCGAACAACCCAGAAAAATCAACAAACAGAAAATCACAACCTACTAGCACTCAACCATCAAGTGCAAGCCATCGTATGCAAGTTCCATATTTTTCGGCAGTTTAGCCATTGCCTCAGCATGTGATATGCGATGACCTATGTGTGTGAAATAAGTTTTCCTCGCCCCTACCCTCTTGGCAAAAGCAACAGCCTCATCAAGCGTAAAATGCATCGGATGAACATCATACTGTAAAGCATTTATCACAAGAGTATCAACATCTTGCAACTTGTACATTTCCTCATCGGGAACATACTTCACATCGGTCATATATACAAACCTGTCAATTCGGAAGCCCAATATCGGCAGCTGCCCATGATATGCACGGATTGGCGTAATATTAATGTTGCCTATTACAAAATTACGTTCTGAATCAACGGGATGAATGTTTACCTTCGGCACACCCGGATAGGTGCTGTTGTCAAAAATATAAAAGAACTGCTTGTGCAATGCATCTATCACTCGTTGCTCGGCATATATTTCCATTGGCTTCTTGGTAAGGTAGTTAAGCGGACGAATGTCGTCAAGACCGCCAGTATGGTCAACATGCCCGTGAGTAAACAGAATTGCATCTACATTGTTTGCACCCTCGCGAATCATCTGGTAGCGGAAGTCGGGGCCACAGTCGATAAGCAGGTCAACACCATTGTGATGTATCAACACCGACGAACGCAACCGCTTGTCTTTCGGATTTATAGACCTGCACACTTTGCAATCGCAGCCTAAAATCGGAGTTCCCTGCGATGTTCCTGTTCCCAAAAATACAACTTCCATAGCAAAATCAATTTTTTAAATCACCAAAAACCTTCTCCGAGGCATTTTCCTTTTCACTTTTTTCGTAAGCATCCACAATCCTGCCCACAACCTTGTGGCGGATGATGTCGCCCTTGTCGAACTTTACAAACGAGATTTCGGGAATGCTACCAAGTATGCGATGTGCAGAAAGCAAGCCGGAATCGGACTTTCGTGGCAAGTCAATCTGCGTAAGGTCGCCAGTTACAATAAACTTGGAATTTTCGCCCATGCGGGTAAGAAACATTTTCAACTGCGTATAAGTAGCATTTTGCGCCTCATCAAGAATAACAAAGGCCTCGCTTAGTGTACGTCCGCGCATGAAAGCCAATGGTGCTATCTGTATGGTCTTTTCCTCAAGATACTTTTCCAATTTACGGTAAGGAATCATGTCAAGCAATGCATCGTAGAGTGGCTGCAAGTACGGGTCGAGCTTTTCGCGCACATCGCCAGGCAAAAATCCTAGGTTCTCGCCAGCCTCTACTGCAGGACGCGACAAAATTATCTTTTTCACCCTCATTTCCTTGAGCGACTTTACCGCCAATGCTATCGCAGTATAAGTCTTGCCAGTTCCTGCAGGTCCGGTAGCAAACAGCAAGTCGTTTTTCTGGAAACATTCCACAAGCACCTTCTGGTTGGCGGTACGCGCACGGATAGGCTTGCCTGTTATGCTATACAAAAGCACATCCTTGTCCTCGTCAATGCTTACGGAATTGGTAGCGCTATTCAGTATTTCACGAATTTCTTCGGCTCCTATGCGGTTGTATTTGCCAAAAAATTCAATCATCGCATTCAACTTGCGCTCAAATTCCTTTATAATCTCCTTGTCGCCCGCAACTTTCACAACATCACCACGCTGCACAATCTTCAACGTAGGGAAATGACGCACAAGCAGCACAAGGTTTTCATCACGAACACCGAAGAATTTCTGCAAGTCCTCAATTTCAATCAGAATACTTTTTTCAGTCATTGATAAATTTTGATATTTTTGCAGTGCAAAGAAAAGCAATTTTTGGCACAGCAGTAAGTTTTTTTGCAACTGAAATGACGAAAATAGTAACACTCACTACGGACTGGACCAACAGCGACTATTACATAGGCGCCGTAAAGGCTTCTATCCTATCAGCCGTACCCGAAACTGTTTTCGTTGACATTTCACACAACATCGAGCATTTCAACTGGCAGCAGGCTGGATTCGTTCTTGGAAGCATTGTTGACAATTTTCCCGATGGCACTATACATATTATAGGTGTGGACAGTGAACCCGACGATAACACAAAAATCATTGTCGCCCAATACCACAGACAGTACTTCATCTGCACCGACAACGGAACCCTAGGCATAATATTCAAGAGCACACCCGAATGCACTATTGCATTTGACATGGAAAGCGGCAGCGAGGATTGCGTGTTTATGGAAAAAAATGTGTTCGCCGAAATTGCCAAGTTCATCTTGCAGGGAAACGACATCACACTGATAGGCGAAAAAATTGAAGATGTAACCAGATTTACAGACGCCGAACCCATGACAAGTGCCCGCGGACTGCTTGGGACAATAGTTTACATCGACTCGTATGGAAACGCCATCTCAAACATCAGCAGGGAAAAATTTGACAGCATTATCGGAGAAAACAAATTTGAAATTCTGCTCAACACTCATTCTCACAAGGTAAATAAGATTTGTACCACATACAAGGAAGTTGAAATAGCTGAAATCGTATGCATATTCAACTCAATCGGACTGCTCGAAATTGCCATACGAAGCGGCAGTGCAAAAAATCTGCTTGGATTGCGACACGACTCGCAGATAAGAATAGACATAATAAAGTAAACGATGGACAAGGCATACAGGTACGACAAGAAATGGAAAATAATACTGATGGCGTTTGCCGCGCTCATCTTTGTACTTTCACTTATATACACCAACAACCTGATGAAAGACTTGAGGCAGGAAGAGTACCGCCGTATGGAGCTATGGTCGCATGCCATGCAGGACTTCATCAATTCCGAACCCGAAGACGACATAGGATTTCTGTTCGAAGTTATTGAAAACAACCTGACAATCCCTGTAATTCTTGTCGATTCCGACAACGAAACAATAATTTCGTACCGCAACCTCGATACCGTCAAGATGGAAAACCCCGATTATGCAACGAAAAAACTTGAGGAGTTCCGCAGCAACGGCAAGGAAAACTTTGTAATTACAGACCCCGATGGCAATGTGCTTAACACAGTATATTATTCCGACTCGCTACTGCTGAAGAAACTGCATTATTATCCCTACGTTCAGCTCGTTCTCATTGCCATATTCATAATAATGGGCTATGTGGTGTTCAATGTATCGCGCAGGTCGGAGCAAAACCACGTATGGCTTGGAATGTCGAAGGAAACCGCGCACCAACTAGGCACACCTATATCGTCGCTGCTGGCATGGCTGGAAATAATGCGCGAGGAACACGGTGAAACCGAAATGTTCCGCGAAATAGAAAAGGATGTGAAGCGACTTGAAAAAATTGCAGCACGCTTCTCGAAAATAGGCAGCAAGCCAAACCTCCACGAAAACGAACTCACAGACTGCATCCGCAACACAGTAACCTACCTCAAGACACGCATCCCCTCAACCGTGCATATAGAAACCAACATCGACGAACACGGACTTATTTTCCTGCCTCTCAATGTGGAACTTTTTGAATGGGTGATAGAAAACCTCTGCAAGAATGCCGTCGATGC